>JBIIHZ010000118.1:0-6138 GCA_044235265.1 Candidatus Sericytochromatia bacterium | reverse complement strand
ACGGGCGCGCCAGAACGGCTTCCGGGCGGAATCAGCTCCCCGCGGGCCAGGGCGGCCTGGATCTCGTCGTGGGCGGCATTCAGCTCGGCCATGCGGCCCGCATCGCCTCCGGCCCGATCGGGGTGCAGACGCAGCGCCCTGGCCCGATAGGCACGACGGACCTGGTCGGCCGTGGCATCCCGGGGGACCCCCAGGATCTGGTACGGATCTTTCACGTGGGGGGGACCTCCGCCCCGGAAGGTGGGCAAGCTGCAGCTCCGTACCCTCGTGGTACCATGGATGAATGCAGCGGGACAGGCGATCGCGGGGACCTCGGTCCTCGAGGAAAGTCCGAGCTCCGCAGGGCAGGACGCTGGGTAACGCCCAGTGGGGGTGACCCCGAGGACAGTGCCACAGAAACAGACCGCCCCGGCTTGCCGGGGTAAGGGTGCAAAGGTGGGGTAAGAGCCCACCAGCAGCCGGGTGACCGGCTGGCTAGGTAAACCCCGTCCGGAGCAAGACCAAGCAGGGGAAGTTGACGCGGCCCGCCGATTCCCCGGGTCAGGTTGCTAGAGGCGTCGGGAGACCGCCGCCCCAGAGAGATGATCGCCCCCTCCGCGGGGGGACAGAACTCGGCTTATCGTTCCGCTGCAGCAGGGTGGGTCCGCGGACCCACCCTGCGTCTTTGGTCACAAAAGGCCTGCTCCATGTGGGGTACACTGATCGGGTGATGTATCACGTACCTGTTCTGCTGAAAGAGACGCTCGAGGCGCTGGCCATCCATCCGGATGGCCGATACCTCGATGGCACGCTGGGTGGCGGCGGTCACTCCGCAGCCATCCTGGCCGGATTGGGGCCCGAGGGGCGCCTGTTCGGGGTCGATCGCGATGCCGAGGCCCGGGATGCGGCCACGCGGCGGATCGGGAGCGATGCCCGGTTCGAGGCGATCGCCGGCAACTATGCGGACGTCCTCGAAACCTGGGCGCCCGCCACCCTGGATGGCATCCTGCTGGACATCGGGGTATCCAGTCACCAGCTGGACACCGCCGACCGCGGGTTCTCGTTCCAGCAAGACGGTCCCCTGGACATGCGCATGGACCCCACGCAGGGACCATCAGCGGCCGACCTCCTGGCGACCCTCGGTGAACGGGAACTGGCGGAGATCCTCTGGACGCTCGGGGAAGAGCGCCGGGGAAGGGCCATCGCCCGGGCCATCGTCAGCGAGCGAGAGCGCAGCCCGCTCCTGAGAACGCGCCAGCTCGCCGAGCTGGTCGCCCGCCACGTGAAGGGCCGACCGGGGCACCATCCGGCGACGCGCACGTTCCAGGCCCTGCGTATCGCCGTCAATGACGAGCTGGGGGCCCTCGAGAGGGGGCTACGCGCAGCCATCCGCGCGCTGCGGCCCGGTGGGCGCCTCGCCGTGATCACGTTCCATTCCCTCGAGGATCGGATCGTCAAGCACGCTTTCAGGGCCGAGAGTGCGTCGTGCGTCTGCCCGCCGCGCCTCCCCGTGTGCATGTGCCAGGCGTCTCCGAGCCTGACCCTGCTTTCGCGCCAGGGTCAGGTGGCCACGGAGGAAGAAGCCCGGCTCAATCCCCGCGCCCGTTCGGCCCGCCTGCGGACTGCCAGTCGTCTGGTCTCGTGAAAGGACTCCGGATGCGTCAGCCTCGTCCCCTGCTCTTGCCCGCGCCCTCCCGGTCGTGGAGCGTGCTCAGCAGCCGCAAGCGTCGCCGGGACATCCTTCCGTGGGTGCTGGCCGGTGTCCTGTTCGCCGGCAACGTCATCACCTATGCGCTGACGGTCCAGCAAGAGGCTGACAACAACCACACGCAGGAAGCCATCGTCCGACAGGACCAGATCAACGTGCAACTGCGTGCAGAACTGTCGCGAAGCGAGGCGCTCGACCACGTCGAAGCCCTCGCGTCGCGTTCGCTGGCGCTGGTTCCTGCCGCCGGGACGCTCTTCCTGCCCGCACCACCTGCGCCTTCGGCAAGGCCTCAGGTCGCCCCCCTTCCCGATCGCGCCCGGGAGGCTTTTTGACGACGAGCCGTACCCGGACCTTTCGCCAGCGCAGCCGGACGGTGCAGGCGGTCTTCGCGATCGCCGCACTCGGGCTGACCGTCCGGCTGGTGGTCCTGCAGGTGATCTCCTCGGCCGACCTGTCCGAGAAGGCCAGGAAGCAGCACACCTCGGTCATCAAGCTGGCGAGCCGCCGGGGCGAGATCCTCGATCGCCAGGGCCAGGAGCTCGCCATCTCCCAGGATGCCTGGTCGGTCTACGCGCAGCCCTCCGAGTACGAGTGGCCGATCGAGACGATGGTCGCCACCCTCTCTCCGGAGCTGGGCATCGACCCGAGCCAGCTGACGCGACAGCTCCGGCAACGTCACTGGCACTGGCTCATCCGCCAGCGGGACGCCTCGACCAGCGAGCGCGTCCGCGCCATGAAGATTCCCGGTATCGGCGTCCACCGCGAAAGCAGGCGCGTGTACCCCCGGGGGACCCTGGCCGCGAACCTGATCGGCTTCGTCGGTCTGGACAACCAGGGACTTGCAGGCATCGAGCACGATCTCGAGCGCGTCCTCTCGCAGGGCAACGACACCCTGCTCGTCCAGACGAACGCCCACGGCCAGGAAATCCTGCGCGAGAACGGGGGCTCCCCGCTCGCCAGCCTGCGCTCGGAACGCAAGCGCGTGGTGCTCACGATCGACGAGACGCTCCAGCATGTCGCCGAGCGGGAACTCGAGCACTCGATCCGGGAACTGGGGGCCCTGCGGGGAGCCGTCGTGATGATGGATCCGCGCACCGGCGACGTCCTGGCCTTCGCGCTGGCCCCGACCTTCGATCCGAACCGTTACCGGGAGGCCGACTGGGCCCACATCAAGAACTGGGTGGCTCAGGACGTCTACGAGCCGGGGTCTACGATGAAGATCTTCACGGTCGCGGCGGCCCTCGAAGCGGGAGCCATCCGACCGAACACCACGTTCCCGTGCGGGCCGACCATCCGGATCGGTCGCCACACCATCTCGGACCATGACGCCCCGGCCGGGATCCGTCACCTCACGCCTGCCCAGATCCTCGAGGTGTCCTCTAACGTGGGCGCCCTCCAGGTCGGCCTGCGGATGAGTGGGGCCCGCCACCGGCAGATCCTGTCGGAGCTGGGTTTCGGGAGGACGTCCGGCGGGGGCTTCGGGGGTGAGAGCCGCGGACGTCTGCCTGCCCTGCCCTGGCCGACGGTGCGTCACACCTCCATTTCCTACGGATATGGCCTCTCGGCGACCGCTCTGCAGGTCCTGACGGCCGCCACGGCGATCGCCGACGATGGCCGGCTCCATCCTCCCCGTCTGGTCGACCGGCTCGAGGACCCGCACGGGAAGGTGCTCGAACGCTTCCCGGTCGCCTCCCCGAGCCTCGTTTTCCGCCCCGAGACCGCCAACACGGTGAGAAAGATGCTCGCGACCGTCGTCGAGACCGGAACGGCTGTCGGTGCCAAGATTCCGGGTTACCATGTGGCAGGCAAGACGGGCACGGCCAACAAGGCCAACCCGGGTGGCGCGGGCTACTCGGGAGACGTCATCGCGAGCTTCCTCGGCTTCGTGCCTGCGGAGCGACCGGAGCTGCTGGTGCTGTGCGTGCTCGACAGCCCCCGGAAGGCGCACTACGCCTCGATGACGGCCGTACCGCTCTTCCAGGCAGTGACGCGTGAGGCCGTCCGGACACTCGGTATCCCCCCCGACGATTTACGGGAGGCTCCCCCGTCGTGACGTTCATCGACCTCTTCCAGGACCTGCCAGCCCGCGACCTGCCCCCCGGCTCCGCCACCGGCGTGACGGCCGATACCCGCCAGGTTGCGAAGGGCTGCGTGTTCGTCGCCCAGCGAGGCCTCACGACCGACTCGCACGACCTGCTCGATCAAGCCGTCGAGGCCGGTGCTTCGGTGCTGGTCGTCGATTCGGCCTGGCTCGCACGCTCGGATCGAACCTTCGCCGTACCGGTCGTCCCGGTGACGGACACCCGGGATACCCTCGCCCTGCTCGCGGCCCGTCACCACGGAAATCCCTCGCAACACCTCGCGCTCATCGGCGTGACGGGGACCAACGGCAAGACGACCACGACCCACCTCATCGAGGCCATCCTGGAAGAAGCCGGCCGCACCTGTGGCCTCATCGGTACGCTGGGCGTTCGCCATGCCGGGAATGCCCTGCCGACGCGTCATACGACCCCGACGGCCACCGAGCTTCAGGCCATCCTTGCCAGGATGGCCGGGCAACACGTCGACACGGTCGTGATGGAAGTCTCGTCTCACGCGCTCGACCAGGCCCGCGTGGCCCACACCCGTTTCCGCGTGGGAGTCTTCACGAACCTGACCCAGGACCACCTCGACTATCACGGAACCATGCAGGCCTACGAGGATGCCAAGGCCCTGCTGTTCGAGCGTCTGGGCCCGGGGGCGAGTGCCGTGGTCAACCTGGACGACCCGGCCGGCGAACGGATGGCCTCCCGGACGCGCGCCCGGGTGACCACCACGTCGATCGACCATCCGGGGGCGCATCTCCGGGCGCTCGACCTCGTCCTGCATCCCGGGGGGTCCAGCTGGATCCTGGCCGAGGGGCAAACCCGGATTCCCGTGACGATGCAGTTGCGGGGTCGCTTCAACGTCCAGAATGCGCTGTCGGCCATCGGTGCGGTGCGGACGCTCGGGATCGACCTCGAGACCTGCGCGCGGGCCCTGGCGCGCTTTCGCGGAGTTCCCGGTCGTCTGGAGGTCGTCTCCACCCCTCAGACGCCTTTCTCGGTCTACGTCGACTATGCCCACACGCCCGATGGCCTCGAGAACATCCTCCGGACGGTCCGGGCCTTCACGCCGGGGCAGATTCACCTCGTCTTCGGTTGCGGGGGGGATCGCGATGCCGTCAAGCGCCCCCTGATGGGTCGGATTGCCGATGGGCTCGCCGACACGGTGGTCGTCACCAACGACAATCCCCGGCACGAGTCACCCGAGGAGATCGTTCGCCAGGTGACCGCGGGCTTCACACGCGAACATGCCGTGAGACTCGACCGCACGGAGGCCATCGGCCTCGCCCTGGGGCGCGCTCGTCCGCTGGACGCCGTGGTGATTGCAGGCAAGGGCCACGAGACGACCCAGACCATCGGTGACGCGGTCCTGCGCCATGACGACCGCGAGGTGGTCCGCCGGATGCTCGACGAGAAGGGCTGGCAAGGATGACCTGGACCCTCGAGGCCGTTCTCGCGGCCACGGGCGGTGAGCCCCTCCAGCCGGGGACCGGTGCCGCCTTCACGGGCGTCTCCACGGACAGCCGGTCGATCCGGGCGGGTGAACTCTATGTCCCGCTCGTGGGGAAGACGTTCGACGGCCACGCCTTCGTCGACGACGCGATCGCACGGGGAGCCACGGGAGTTCTCGCGGCCCGGCCCCTTTCCGGTATCCCGGCGGATGTGGCCGTGGTTCGCGTGCAGGACACCCTCGCGGCATACGGGGATCTCGCCAGGGCCCACCGGGTACGCTTCGACGTCCCCGTGGTCGCCATCACCGGTTCTTCGGGCAAGACCTCGACCAAGGAATGGGTCGCGGACCTGCTCGGCCTCACGCGTCGCGTGCACCGCACCACCGGCAACCTCAACAACGAGATCGGCCTGCCCCGCACGCTGCTGGGTCTCGACGGCTCGCACGAGGCTGTGGTGGTCGAGATGGGGATGCGTGGGCTGGGACAGATCGCCTACCTGACCAGCATCGCCCGGCCGACGATCGGGGTCGTCACCCACATCGGGACGGCTCACATCGAGCTCCTGGGCTCGCGCGAGGCGATCGCCCGGGCCAAGGGCGAACTGTTCCGGGTGGGCGGGCCCACCCTGGCGGCCGTGGTGAATGCGGACGATCCGCGCAGTACCGCGCTCGGAGACGAGCACCCGGGCCCCGTGGCCACCTTCAGCCTGCATGACCCGGCCGCGACCGTCCATGCCGAGGGCAGCGGTCGGACGTTCGTCGCGCGGTGGCAGGCCGGGCCGCGGACACCGTCGGGTTCGCTGACGGTCGAACTCCCGCAGGCGGGGGACCATCACCGTGCCAATGCCCTCGCCGCCATCGCGGCAGCCTGGCACCTGGGCTGGCTGCCGTCCGGAACGTGGCGCCCTGCGGCCTCG
>JBIIHZ010000119.1:0-6138 GCA_044235265.1 Candidatus Sericytochromatia bacterium | reverse complement strand
CCGACTGGACCCGCGATCGCCTCCAGGCCTTCGATGCCTCCCCCGTCCGGCGCGACGAGATCCGCCGTCACGAGGCGGACCAGGCGGCTGCCGTCAACGCTCTCCGGGAGGCCGGTCGCGCCGAACGTGAGAACAGGCAGGCCCTCGACCAGGCCCTTCGCGAGGCCGAGCAGGTCCGCGCTCGCCTCGGCGAGCTGGAGACGGAAACGGAGGCCTGGCGTGAACGGGTCGAGCAGGCCGTCGCCGCGCATGCCCGCGCCCACGGTGAACCCGGGCGGCTCGAGCAGCTCATCGCATGCTGGCCCGCGTGGTCAGGCCTCGAGCAGCTGCGTCAGCAACTGGCCACGTGCCCCGTCGTCGGTCCGGTCCCCGAGAAGGCCGAGACCCGCCTGGCCGAGTTCCGGACGCGGATCGAGGGCATGGACACCGAAATCGCCGCAGTCTCCGACGAACTGAGGGCGGCCCTTCGCGTCGTGGAGGCCCAGGGACCCGACCCCCTGGTGCACGAGCACGAGGCCGAGATCGAGGCGCTCCTGCGCGAGCAACCCGTGTTCGAGTCCTGGGCGACGGCCCTGGGGGATGAGGCCGACCGCGTCGCAGCGGCCCGCCGCGCGCTCGACACGGCACTCCTGTCACTCGGGAAGGTCTGGGATCGCGAGCGCCTGGAACGCTTCGATGCGTCCTTGCCGCGCCTCGACGAGGTTCGCGAGCACGAGGCGCTCCTCGACCTGCTCGAGCGCAAGGTGGTCGATGCGGGGCAGGAGTTGGCCGCTGCACGCGAGGCGCGCGATGCGGCCCACGTTCGCCATGCGCTGTCGCGTGATCGTTTCGAGGCCGGTGGGCCCGTTCCGGAGATCACCGGGCTCGAGGGTCGCGAGGAGGCGCTGCTCGTCCTGGTCCGGAGCCTGGAGGGCCTGAAAGAGGCGCGGGTCGTCGAACGAGACCGGACCGAGCTGTTCCGGAAGCTCGACTGGATGGTCAAGGAGCACGCGCTCGAGACGGCTACGGCCTGGCCATCGGGGATCCGGCGGGGCCTGTGGGCGCTCGGAGCTGCGCTGCTCCTCACGGCGCTCGCGCTTGCCATCGTCTTGCCGGGGCAGTTGCACGTGGCGGGCATCGTGCTGGTGATCGGTTCGATCGCGGTGTTCGTCGCGTTCGGGCGGAAGGCTCCATCCGCCGAGGCCGAGCGCGCCCGCCTCGAGTTGCTGGCTCAGCACGGTGACGAGGCCCGGGCCCTCGAGCAAGCACGTGTCGCGCGTGAACATGCAGAACAGCGGGTCTCGCAGGAGTGGCAGGAGCTCGGGGGAACGGGGCTGCCATCGTCGGGCGACGTGGAACTCGCTCGACAGCGCACGGCCCGGGAGCTCGACCAGGCCCGGTCCCGGGCGATGGCGCGGGCGCAGGTCGTGGAACTCCGGGACGTGCTCGAACTCGCCGAGGCCAGGCTGGACCGGGCGACTCTTGCCGAAACGGACGCCCGGGAGGCGCTCGACACGGCGCGCGATGTCTGGGAAGCGTGGCTCCTGGCGGCCAATCTCGAGTCGGCTCGCTCTCCCCGCGGGGCGCTGGATCTGCTCAAGAGTCTGCAGGAGGCGCGCCGTCAGCTGGACCTGGTGATCTCGGGAGAGGCCCGGATGGCCGAGATTTCCGGACGCCGCCAGCAATTTCGGGCGCGTCTCGAGATGTTACCGGTCGAGCTGGGTGGCACGCTCGAGGCCCTGCGCGATCGGCTCGAGGGCGATCGGACCACGCGTCAGGAGCGACAGCGTGCCGAGGAACGGGTGCGGGGTCTCGAGGTCCGTCTCGAGGGGGCGTGTCACCATCGGGATCGGGTTTGCGCCGAACGAGCGGACTGGCTGGCTGCACACGGGGCGCAGGATGCCGACGACCTGCTCGACCGTCTGGAGCAGGTCAAGGAACGGACGCGCCTCGAGGACCTGATCCGCGAGCGCGAGACGGCTCTCGAGGAACGCGTGGGCACCGGAGAGGAATCCCGGGAGTTTCTCGAGGAGCTGAGTCTCGGGAACCTGGGGCGCTGGAAAGCCGATCTCGAGGCTCGCCGCGCCGAGGTCGAGCGCCTGGCGCGACTCCGGGATGAGGTCAACCTCGGCCTGGGAGAGCGGCAGCAGGAGCGCGAGACGCTGTCCCTCCGCCTGAACGGATTGCCCATCGAGCTGCTCGAGCAGGCGCTCGACAGGGCCTGCCAGGAGCACGAGGAGGCTCGTCAGGCCTCTGTCCTGGCGCAACAGGCCTGGGAGGCCTGGCTCCGCTCCCGCGGACTGGATCCGGCCCTGACCCCTTCCGGGACGCTGGTCTGGTTCCAGGAGGTTCGCGAGGCCCTGGGCCGGATTCCCTTCCTCGAGCAGGCGGAGGCCCGGGTGGCCGATCTGGAGCTGCGTCTCGACCGCTTCCGAGGACGCGCGCGCGAGCTGCTCGAGCGCGGGGGAGGGGCCGTGCCGTCTCCCGGGAGTCCGCCCGAGGAGGCCGACCGCGAGCTGCTTGCCGGGCTGGAGGCCCTTCACGGGCGGGTGCTCGCGGACCGGGAACTCCGGCAGCAGCGCGAGCGCCTGGTCTCGGAGGTCGCACTTGCCGAAGGGCGTCTCGAGGAGGCGGTCGCCGGGCTCGCCGCGCTGGAGCGGGAGCGCGAGCAGCTGTTGCAGGAGGGGGATGCGCGCGATCTCGACGAGTTCCGGCAGCGGATGGAGCGGGTCGCGGAGCGCGCGGAGCTGTCGCTGCAGCTCACCCAGCTCGATCGGGAGCTCGAGGGCCGCCTCGGACTCGGTGAGGAGGCCGAGCGGTTACGGGAGAGCCTCGAGTCGGGTGACGTGCAGGGCTGGCGCCTGGCGCTCGTCCAGGCGGGAACGCGGTCCGAGGAACTGGGCCAAGAGCGGGATGCGCTCAATCGCGAGCTCGGGGCCTTGCGCGAGACGATGCGCGAGCTGGAGCAGGTGGCGGACGTCATCTCGCGGGAGCACGCCTTGCAGGCGCTGATCGAGGAGTTTCGCCAGCAGGCGAGGGCGTGGCAGGTGCGCGCCCTCGCCCGGGCGCTGGTGCATGACACCCTGCGCGAGGTCGAGCGGACGGCGCAACCGGAGGTGCTGCGGCATGCCTCGGCGCTGTTCGAGCGGGTCACGGCAGGGCATCACGTGCGGCTGGAACAGCACGAGACGGGGGATCTACGGGTCGTGGATCGCCACGAGCAGCGACTCGAGGTCCGTGACCTCAGTCGCGGGACGGCCGAGCAACTCTACCTGTGCGTGCGCCTGGGGTTGATCGAGAAGTTCGCCCGCGAGCAGGTGGCCCTGCCGGTGGTCATGGACGACGTGTTCGTGAACTTCGATCCGGAGCGAGCGCGGGAGGTGGCCGGGGCGATCGCGCGTTTCGCGGAGCGTCACCAGGTGCTCGTGTTCACGTGTCATCCGACGACGGCCGAGCTGCTCACGTCCGTGCAGCCGGGTACATCGGTGATCGAGCTGCCGCGCCACGGTGGGCATGCGGGTCCCCGGTTGCTGCGCCTTCCGGCCACGGCGACCGTGCCGGACGTCGAGCGAACAGGGCACGAGGAGGCCGAGGAGGATGTCCCCCGGACCGAGGCCTGCGAGCGGATCGTCGCTTGCCTCCAACTGGCCGACGAGCCGCTGGGCAAGGGGGAACTGCTCCGACGGACGGGCTTGCCCGAGAGTGCCTGGGGCGGCAGCATCGGATGGCTCAAGGCGGAAGGCGTCATCGTGCAGACGGGCGATCGCAAGGGAGCGACCTATGCCCTCGCCTGAACCTCTCGAGGTGGTCGGGGCCGTCATCGAGGATGCACAGGGTCTCATCCTGTGTGCGCTGCGGGGTCCTGGGCGGGCTCTGGCAGGGCTGTGGGAGTTTCCGGGCGGCAAGCTCGCGGACGGGGAAAGCCCGGAAATGGCCCTGATCCGCGAGATTCACGAAGAACTCGGGTGTGCGATCGGGGTTGGCGACCTCGTGGCTGACATCGTGCATGTGTACCCGGCCGTGACCATCCGCCTGAGGACGTACCGTGCCACGCTGGTCGAGGGGACCCCGGTCGCCACCGAGCATGTCGAGTTGCGGTGGGTGCATCCCCGAGAACTGGCCGCCCTCGATTGGGCGCCTGCAGATGTCCCGTCCGTGAGGGTGCTGACAGCGCAGGACCTCTGACGTCAGGGCACGTGGAACCCAAGCGGATCGCGACTCGCCACGATGTGGGCGCGGCGCATCGCGGAAACGCACGTGTCATGCCCGGCACGCCGTTCGATCTGGTTCCGGTGGATGGCCGGGCTGTTCGGCTGAAGACCGGGATGGAATCGCGGCATGACCCTTGCTCGGATCGCCTGTGTTAATGTACGGTTATCACAGGTTAAGATCCGAAGTCGAAAGGGTGCTCATCGTGCGTCGTCTTGCCCTGGTCCTTGCTCTGCTCTCGTCCGGTTGCGGTCTCGTACCCACCGGTTCGATGCTGGATTCCGGGAAGGTTCAGGGCCTCGCGTCCGGCGAATGGTGGGTGAAGCAGACGACCGTCCGGGGTATCAGCCTCCGGCAGGCGGGAATCACGGTGCTCTCGGCCCCGGAAGAACCGATCGCCGCGCTCGGCTGGTCCCGCATCCGCGCATCCGAGGGCGACGTGGTCCGTCTGCGTGCCCTGGCGGGGGTACAGGTCGTCGAGCGGGCGCGGACCTTGCGGGTCGACTCCCGGGTGACCGCTCCCGTGCCCGATCTCGTCGGTGCGCTCGGTGTGACCTACAACGATCCCGAATCGCGCTGGCAGTATGCGATCGCGAAGCTTCAACTCGATGAGGCGCATGCCTTGACGATGGGAAGCTCCAGGACCATCGTCGCGGTGGTGGATACCGGGATCGACCGGACGCATCCCGACCTGGTGGCTCGCGATGGTTCGTCGCGGGTCCTGGCTGGGCGTGACTGGATGGCCAACTCGGACGACGTGACGGATCGCGGGGGGCACGGCACCCACTGTGCCGGCATCGTGGGGGCCACGGCCCAGAACGGTACCGGGGTGGTCGGCATGGCCCCGATGACGACGTTGCTCGCCGAGAAGGTCTTCGATGACAAGGGCAATGCCACCTGGGCCAGCGTGTCCAGCGGGATCGTGCATGCCGTCAACGCGGGGGCGAAGGTGATCAACCTGAGCCTGGGTGATAAAAACTCGGCCAAGGTCCTGGAAGATGCCATCAAGTACGCGATCTCGAAGGACGTGCTCGTGGTGGCTGCTTCCGGGAACGACGGTCAGAACGATGTGGCGATCTATCCCGCGATGTTGCCGGGGGTGCTGGCTGTCGGGGCGACCGACAAGAAGGATGCGCGCTCGACCTTCTCGAATGCCGCGAAGTGGTTGAGCCTATCGGCTCCGGGTACGGGCATCTATTCGACCTTCCCGGTCGCGCTCAGGTTCACCTATGGTTACGCGTCCGGGACGTCGATGGCGGCTCCGCACGTGGCGGGTGTCGCGGCTCTGGTGCGCGATCGCTTCCCGTCGATGAAGGCCTCCGAGGTCAAGGCGCGTCTGGAACAGGCCGCGGACGACCTGGGTGCAACCGGGTTCGATCCCGTCTTCGGCCACGGTCGCCTCAACGCGCTCCGGGCCGTTCGCTGA
Source organism: Candidatus Sericytochromatia bacterium (assembly GCA_044235265.1). GTDB lineage: Bacteria > Cyanobacteriota > Sericytochromatia > S15B-MN24 > UBA4093 > JAYKJE01. The sequence goes on along the minus strand of JBIIHZ010000119.1, from coordinate 524 downwards.
CCGTTCCTGTTGAAGCATCCCCGGAACGCGGCCATGGAGTTGCAAGGCTTCCACTGACCGTGCTATATTGGTTTTCCGGTCGCGAGCGTTACACGTTCCGCTGACTGGCCAGGGTGCCCACCCTGCTTTCATCTCGGTGACATTCAGTTGTTTCCAGGTGAGCCTCGTCTCGAGGCGCAATGGTTGTCCGCAAGGACGGCCTGATTCGTATCGAATCGAACGGGATGCTGGTTTCTGCACCGCGAATGGTGCGGCATTCACCTTCATCGCATCGGGTTGATACGGACACACTCAATTGAACTGCCTGATTGGCACGAAATCGAGATGCGCACGATTCGAAGAAGTGATTTGACAGTCCGGTGGGTAGTCTGGTAGAGTTAAAAGGTGGTCGCGAGCAAAACGCGATGCGGCCCGGAACCTTGACAACTGGATAGCTTGATAAGCCAGTAGCTTGTAGCGAGCTCGCTTGAAGAATATTCTTGGCGAGTTCAGTGCCCCGAGAGGGGTGCGAGCGAAGCCGGGAG
>JBIIHZ010000117.1:0-6173 GCA_044235265.1 Candidatus Sericytochromatia bacterium | reverse complement strand
GGTATCATGCCACTCCCTGGAGGACGTGATCGAGGCGATCGCCACGATGCGGGTGAGAGGCGCGCCGCTCATCGGCGTGGTGGCGGCCTTCGGCATGGCGATCGCCGCCCGCCGGAGCGACGCCTGCAATTCAGAGGCGCTGATCCTCGCTCTCGAAGTTGCCGGTGAGAAACTCCGCGCCTCGCGCCCGACGGCCGTGAACCTCGCCTGGGCGATCGATCGGGTGCTGGTTGCAGCCCGCGAGAGGCTTCACCTCGAACTTCCCGCACTCGTCGGCTACGTGGCTCTCGAGGCCCAGGTCATGGCCCGGGAGGATCTCGAGACCAACCGCCACATCGGCCAGTCTGGTCTGGAGATCCTTCGGCCGGGACTCCGCATCCTGACCCACTGCTCGACGGGCACCCTGGCCACCGTGGGCCATGGCACGGCCCTGGGGGTGATCCGGACCGCCCACGAGGCAGGGCTGGCCCCCGAGGTCACGCTGACGGAAACGCGCCCCCGGCTCCAGGGAGCCCGTCTCAACGCGTGGGAGTGTCAGCAACTCGGGATTCCGTACACCCTCATCCCGGACTCGGCTGCAGCCTTCCGGATGCAGCGAGGCCTGGTCGACGTCGTGATCACCGGTGCAGACCGCATCACGTCGGGGGGGGACGTGGCGAACAAGGTCGGTACCTACATGCTGGCCCTGTGTGCCCGTGCCCACCGGATCCCCTTTTACGTCGCTGCCCCCCTCTCGACGGTGGACCTGGCGCTCGATCGCCCCGACCAGATCCCCATCGAGGAGCGCGATCCAAAAGAGGTCACGCACCTGGCCGACCACCCCGTGGCGGCACCCGGAACATCGGCCTGGAATCCGGCCTTCGACGTGACGCCGCGAGACCTGGTCACGGGCATCATCACCGAGCGCGGCGTGCTGACGGCCCCCTACCGGGATCGCTTCCTGGAGCTGATGGGCAAGCCCGTCAGGAGCTGAAGCCGCCCTGCGGCGCGTGATACAATGGTGGCGTTTTCCCGGAGGAAGGAAGCGACCCATGACGACGCGCCCGCGCAAGGTCTACATCAAGACCTTCGGCTGCCAGATGAATCTCTCGGACTCCGAGAAGATGCTGGGTCTCCTGGCGCGCGAGGGCTACGTCCCCACCGACGTCGAGGAGGAGGCTCAGCTCCTGCTCGTCAACACGTGCTCCATCCGGGAGAAAGCCGAGGACAAGCTCTTCAGCCTGCTGGGCGGCTGGCGCGAGCGCAAGCGCCGTGACCCCGAGGTCATGATCGGCGTGACGGGCTGCGTCGCCCAGCAGGAACGAGACCGCATCCGGGAACGCGTACCGGCCGTCGACGTGGTCGTCGGCACGCACAACTACCACGAGTTGCCGGAGCTTCTGCGCGAGGTCGAGGAGACCCGTCAGCCCATCACGCGGATCGCACACCTGCGGGAGCCGATCCCGGACGATCTTCCGACCCTGCGGGAAGGCAAGTACCACGCCTGGATTCCCGTCATCCATGGGTGCAGCTACTACTGCACGTACTGCATCGTCCCGTACACGCGCGGCCCCTACCAGAGCCGCAAACCCGAGGCGATCGAGCGCGAGGTCCGACAGCTCGTCGCCGAAGGGTTCCGCGAGTTCACGCTCGTGGGGCAGACGGTCGACCGGTACGGGATGGAACTGCCCGAGAACGAGAAGACGACACTCGCCGACCTGCTGCGTCGTCTGGCCGGGATTCCCGGCGTCTGGCGCCTCCGGTTCCTCACGTCCCATCCGCTGGACATGACGGAAGAGCTCGTACAGACGGTGGCCGAGCTCCCGGAAGTGATGGAATACCTGCATTTCCCGATCCAGGCAGGCTCGGACCGCATCCTCAAGGAAATGAAGCGGCTCTACACCGTCGACCAGTACCGCGAGAAGGTCGCGATGATCCGGCGGGCCATCCCGGACGCCACCATCTCGGGGGACCTCATCGTCGGATTCCCGGGAGAGACGGAAGAAGAGTTCCTCGAGACGCTGAGCATCGTCGAGGAGATCGAATTCGACTCGAACAACACGGCGGCGTACTCCGTTCGGCCCTACACTCCCGCCGGTCGCCGTACCGACCAGCTCGACGAGGCCACCAAATCGGACCGGCTCCAGCGCCTCAATACGGTCGTCCAGGACGTGGCATTCCGACGTAACCGCCGCCTCGTCGGCAGTTTGCAGGAGGTCCTCGTCGAGGGCCCCAGCAGCAAGAACCCCGAGGTGCTCGTCGGACGGACGCGCGGGAACAAGATCTGCTACTTCGCTGGCGAGCAGCAACTGGCAGGCAGTCTGGTGGAGGTCCGCATCGAGGATGCGCGCTCCTTCACCCTGCGCGGAGAAATCGTGCGTGTCGTCCGCTCCGGATCCGAACTCGCGGTCGGAGTGTCCTAGGAGAGCGCTTCGGCGCGCTGCTTGGCTTTCAACAGCTCCCTGGCAGAAGGGACGTCCCCCTGGCTCTTCACGGGAATGAACCGCGCATCTCGTTCGACCGCGATGAGGCCCGTAGCGAGGACGCTGCTGAGATCCCCGGCGAGTTGCTCGAACTGGATGACGCGCTCGCCCGAGGCCTCCTTCTCCACCACGTACCAGGGCAGCGAGACCTCTCCCCGGAGTTGCGTGGCATCGAAGCAATAAGAAGCGGTGTTGAAATAGGGCAACTGGTCCTGGTCGAAGGCTTCGGGGAACATGAATCCCTCGACCAGCTCGACCCGGCCGCCGACCCGGGCCGGTGCCCCACCCTTGTCACCGGGCTGCTTGCGGGCGACCTCGACGGTCATGCCGTGACCGGATTCGAGGTGGCGCCCGATGATGAGGGGATCGAGGGTCGCCCCGAGGTTGTCCACGTTCGAGAAGCAGAGCGTGCGGCCACCCGCAGCCATGAAGCGCTCCAGCAGGCCGGCTCGCCGGAACGCCTCCAGCCATTCTCCGTGGCCCGGGGTGGCATGGGACTCGGAGCCGCTGGCAGCGTCGAGCGGTTGCCCGTCAAGGCGCAGCCTGGGCATACGCCCCTGCTGGAACAGGGACACACCACCCTGCCAGCGAGAGGATGCGAGCGCCTCGTCGATCGGGACATGCGTGTGAAAGCTGGTCATGACGTGCACGGGCAACCCGGGCCACCGCTCGAGGATCCAGTCGAGCTTCAGATCGAGGAAGGTGCGGTCGCCCAGGATGGGGTAAAGCGCCTTGGGGCGATCGTACTTGAAGCGGGTGGCCATCCCACCCGCGAGGATGACCACCCCGACCTGCCCGGACGCGAGCGCCTCGAGACCGAGGCGCTCGAGCCGCAGGCGATCCTCGGCGGAGCGCTCGGACAGCTGATGCACATCGCCGGGTTCGAGGGGAGCCACCGGACGCCCGAGTCGGTTTCTCGAAAACGAGAGTTCTCCGGACAGGTACCGGGCGCGCAGCTGTTCGAAAGACGACACGTGGATGACCTCGTTCTTGCGTGTTCGGACCCTCATCGTACCACGCTCCATGGCCCCCCCTTCAGGGAAACCGGCGCCCCGTCACGTCCTCGTGGTGGATGAGGTCGGAACCTCGGACCGGGAAGGCGTCGCCGGGGAAGCCAGCGCAGGGGACGGTGGCACCGGGATCAACGACGGGACGCTCGGCGGCACCGGGGGCCTTTGCGACGGTTCCCGTACCTCGAGTGGGACGGTTGGAACCAGCGACCACAGCCCGGGACGCGAGAAGCGGACCTGGGAACCGTTGCAGGCCAGGCCGAAGGATAGCCCCGGAGAGGGCGCGAGAAAGGCGTGTGACACGCGAGCCCGGAGTTGGCCGTCCAGATGGATCGCGAGTGTCCCGGCGCGCGTATCGACCTCGCAGGTCAGCGTCGAGGCCTGTCCAGCCAGACGAGGCGGATGCACGGGCTCGCTCCAGAGACGCTGGGACGCGGGCCAGGTCTGTCCGGGAGCCTGACCGTCACAGATCCAGGCCTCGAGAAGCCCCGGGGCGAGCGAGACGATGACGAGATGGCGGACATCCCGGAGATAGGGAATGAGCGCGAGGACGCCGGTATCCCGGACGGCATCCAGCCCCCTGGCCCGGGCCACCCATGCAGTCACCTCCACACGATAGGCAGCAGGCAAGGCCTGCGTGGAGCGCCGGATACTCAGGCGCGTGGCCGGGAAGAAAGCTTCCTGGACGAGGCCGTTCTCGTTGGCGGTCCACTGGCCGGGTTCCAGCCCGGACGGATCCCCCCCTGCGGGTGCCGCGGCCGCCACCCAGGATTCCGGGGGAATCCTCTGACCCGGCAATCCCTGCGAGGACAGGCCAGGTGGAAGTTCTTGCGGTTCCGCCGACCATTCCTGCAACGGAGGCGGAGTAGCCGGAGACCCCGGCGAACCGTCGCCACGAGCGGGCGAGGGCTGGGAATCGCAGGCCGTCAGGGCACCTATCGCGAAGCCCAGCACGAGCAGACGAGACCTCGAGGCACGCATGGGTCCTCGCTTTCCGGCGACTCAGCGCCGATGAACCAGCCGGAGATCGTCGAACCGAACGAAGTTCCCGTTCGCGGCAAGCGCCACCCAGTGAGGCCGATCGTCGAGGCCCGGCACCTCGACCGTGGCCACGGGGCGACCATCCACGCGGATCGCGACCTGGCGGCGCTCGATATCGACATCGGCCCCCCAGCGGATGCTGCCCGAAGCCTCCATCGCAGCCTCGAGCCATCGAGACCACAACCTCGCCGATTCGGGCCAGGTGGCCCCGGCGGGCCTCTGACCATCGACCCACCAGCACGCGAGTTCCTGACGGGCGGCGACCAGCATCAGGTAATGAGTGGGATCCCGGTAATAGGGCATGCATGCCAGAATGCCGGTGGGATAGCCGTGGACGGAACTCGATTCGGCTTCCCGGGCCACGGAGCACGTCACGTCCAGACCGTACTGCCGTCCGGCTCGCCCATCGTCAGACCCGAACGCCTTACCCCGGTATCGCAGATGGCTGGCGAGGTTGTCCTGACGCCCCTCCACCTGGTCGAGCGTCCCGCCCTGGAGCAACCACTTACCGGCGGCGAAACCGGGCATCTCACCCTGGACCGGGTTGTCGAAGGGAAAGTCGGACCCCGAGAAATCGAGCAACGTGACGGCCCCTCCGGGAGGCGGTGCTCCCCCGACGAGACCGCAGGCGGTCACAGCGATCGCCAGACACCCGGCCCAGGCCCACCACATCCCCACGCGCCCCTCCTTCCACCCCGATCCGAGGTTAGGCGAAGACGGGTGAACGCCGAGACGACCAGGTTGCATCAGGGAGTCCGTGTGCCCCGACGAAGAGCCCCCGCACGCGGCGAGGCCCCGCGATCCGTTCAGAACGCGGGGCCTCGTGACAAGCAGGGTCTCGGCTCAAACGAGCGCGAGTTCTCGCTTGATCTGGATGGGGACGTGCTCGCGCTGGATGGGGAAACGCAAACCGCGCTCGACGACGGTGCAGTGGATGTCGGTCTCGGGAGACCCGAAGGTCTGACGGAAGTCCTCGATGACCATGTCGGTATCGAAGGGCAGGCAGCTGAACACGTCGACGAAGGCGATACCGACCACACCGGGTGCATCCTCGCAGTGCATCCAGGGATAGGTATGTATCGACGCATGGCTGGTCGTGAGCCCGACGACGCCAGTCACTCCGCTCTCGAGCGGATTGACATTGACGAAGTCATGACAGTAAGGGGGGAACAGGACGTCCATACCGAGCTTGACCGGAAGTTCCTTCAGCCAGTTGTAGACGAGGCTGAAGTCGGCCAGTTTTTCAGGATCGCATCCGTAGGCGTCAATCGTCAGGTGCGGGCCATAGACCCCGCGAGCAACGCTTTCCAATTCAAGCAGCCCTCCTAGTGCATGCCGACCCGCTCCACCGCAAGAGCAGGATCGGTCCCCGAGACGAACCCCTGGCGGGGGCGGTTACGCAAGCGAGGACGGGTCCACCCTGAACCCCGCTGGCGCTTCCGAATCTGGATGAAACGGAATCTCCATTGAATCAAGCGAGACGGCGCGTGTCAACACCCCGTGAGGCAAGGATCTGTCCCCGTCTGACGACGTGAAACCGGGTGTGCATCAAGCGAGCGCGCCGGGTCCGGCGCGCCTGGCCTTCGCCAGCTCGCGAAGGTTGTACTGATTGAGAACGAGTTGAGCGAGCTGAGCTGCCAGCTCGACGTGACCGGCAGCC
>JBIIHZ010000116.1:0-6181 GCA_044235265.1 Candidatus Sericytochromatia bacterium | reverse complement strand
CCAGTTGAGCTGGCCCTCGGACGTCAGCGGGACCTCCGGGAAGTAGCTGTAGCCGCGATCGTCGGCGAAGGTCCGCACGGCAACCGTGCGCGGGTGTTCGATTCGGGTGCGGGTGGTGCTCATGCGAGGTTCTCCTAGACGATGCTGACCTGGCTGTTGTCACCGAGCATGAGACGGTGGGCCTTCGGCAGGCTCTCGCTCCGCGTGACCTCGACGTTCTTGCCGAGCAGGCTATCGACGATGCGGCCGTGGAAGTTCTTGATGCTCGACCCTGCGAGCACGATGGAGTGCTCGATCTCGGCATGCGTGACGGTCACGTCGTGGTCAAGGGCCGTGTAGGGCCCCACGAAGGTGTGTTCGAGCCGGCAGTTCGCCCCGATGATGGCGGGTCCGCGCACGGTGCAGTTCTCGAGACGCGCACCGGCTTCTATGACGACCCGCCCCTGGATCTGGCAGGCACCGATCAGGTCCCCCTCGATGCGGGTGTCCAGGTCGTCGAGCATGATCCGGTTGGCCTCGAGCATGTCCGAGAGCTTGCCCGTGTCCTTCCACCAGCCCGTGATGACGTGGGGGCGTACCGTGCGACCCTGGTCGATGAGCCACTGGATGGCATCGGTGATCTCGAGCTCCCCGCGGGGCGACGGCTGGATCGCGTTCACGGCCTCGAAGATGACGGGCGAGAAGAGGTACACCCTGACCAGGGCCAGGTCACTCTTGGGCTGCTTCGGTTTCTCTTCGAGGCAGGAGACGCGGTCGCCTTCCAGGACGGCCACGCCGAACTGGCTCGGGTTGGGTACCTTCGCGAGGAGGATCTGCGCGTCCGGTTTCTCGGCCTCGAACTCCTGGACGAACGTCCCGATACCGCCCCGGATGAGGTTGTCGCCCAGGTACATGACGAAGGGCGATCCCGTCATGAAGTCCTCGGAAATCTTCACGGCGTGTGCCAGACCGAGCGGTGCTTCCTGCGGGATGTAGGTGATCTCAACATCCCAGGCGGAACCATCACCGACGGTGGCGCGGACCTCGGGCCCCGTGTCCCCGATGATGATGCCGATCTCGCGGATGCCCGCGTCGCGCATCGCCTCGATGGCATAGAAAAGGATCGGCTTGTTGGCGACGGGCACGAGTTGCTTCGCGGCCGTGTGGGTGATGGGGCGGAGGCGCGTGCCCTTGCCGCCGCTGAGGATGAGGCCTTTCATGAGTGCCTTTCGAGACGACTGCGGGAATGGATAGAGCATGATAGGTCAGCGTGCGGACCGCCAGCAAGCAGGGGCGCAGGAGGATGCCCGTTCCCATGTTCTGCGTCCGATCGGGACTAGACCTCGAGCGCGCGAGACTTCAGAGCATTCGATGCGATGAGTCTATCGAACAGAGACCGGTAACGTGCCTGAAACCGGACCATGCCGTGGTTCGCGAGAACGAACTGGCGTGCTTCTCGGGTGATTTCCCTGCGACGTTCAGGGCGCTCGAGGAGCCACTCGATCTTGCTGGCAAAGCCCGACTCGTCTTGAACATCCACCAGGACTCCGGTCCTGTCGGCCTGGATGAGGTCTTTCCAGCCCACGACTTCCGAGGCCAGGATGGGGGTGCCGCACGCCATGGCTTCCAGTCCGAGAATGGGCAGGCCCTCGAATTCGGATGGTGCCACCAGGAGATCGATCTGGGGTAGCATCCGGTGTATGTCTTGCCTGGGACCGGTGAGCGTCACCTTGCCATCGAGGTTCAGATCGCGGACCTGCTGGATGCAGTCGTGCATCGCCGGCCCATCGCCGATGATGACGAAGTGAATGCGATCTCCCAGGGCACCATCCATCACGCGTTTGGCTATCCGGATGAATCGGTCGATGCCTTTTTCAGCCGACAGGCGGCCGATGAAGCCCACGATGAAGCAGTTGTCGGGCACTCCAAGTTGACCGAGTTCGTGCCCTTCATGGTTGTCAGTCGGCTGGAAGACGGTCGTGTCGACCGCATTCGGGATGGTCACGAGGCGATCCCTCGCTGCACCGAGGTGTCTCTGAAGCGTATTTTCAAGTCCCTGCGTGATGCATACGATGCGGTCGATGAAGGCCTGGCCGGATACGCTGCTACGAGCGTGGTCCCACGGGGCCTCGGGCACGAAATTGTGAACGAGTGCCACGGTTGCGAGGTCCGGGAATCGGGCCTTCAGGGTGGGAAGGAACGAGTAGCCCCCGTCGCTGTTGCTCACGAACAACAGATCGACCCCGCGGGTCTCGATCAGTCTCGAGACGATTTCCACATGGAGACCAGGGTCGACCCCGTAATTCGCCAGGCAATAGATGTCGTTCGTGAGGCCCTGGAAATCCCCCCACCACGGATTGGACGAGGGCAATGTCGTGACGATGGTGATCTGATATTCGTCCGGGGCGAGGCCGCGCAGGATATCGAGGTTGACCTTGTCCGCACCACCCATTTCGAGCCACGGGAACACGCACAGGATACGTTTCCGCCCGTCAGGTCGGCAGGTAGGCATTTTTTCCAGGAAGCTGAGGTCTGGCTGGGCCGGGACCACCGCATGGTGGGACTGTTGGCCCTGCCAGGACCTTATCTGATCGCGAACCTTCTGGATCCTGAGCTTGGTGTGGTGAATGTGGTGGATGACGCGCGGTCTGAGGCGAGGCGGTATGAGATGCTTCAGAGTACGCCGTGCGAATCGCTTGGCCCGGACCACGTGCAATCGCCTCACCTCGTCAGGATGCCTTCCCTCTTCCCAGATCAGGTGAAGGCGCTTGAGCATGGTCTGCGTGTAGATTTCCGGGTGATTGCGCTTGATCTGTGCCACGAGTTCCACATGCTTTTCCTGCGCTGCGGTGATCATGGAAACCCCGTGCTTGCGATACCGGAAAAGCGGTTCAGGTATCTGGTGCCCCTTCCAGCCTGCTGCACCCAGACGGATCCAGAAGTCCCAGTCCTCGTAGCCGATCGTCATCTTTTCATCGTACCCACCGGACTTTTCCCAGGCCTCGCGTCGCACGAGTGAGGTGACCGTCACGCTGTTCGCGAAAAGCAGGCGATAGAAGTTGAAAGATTCCGGCCGCCAGATCCAGTCTTCGTCTCCGAAATGCTCCAGCCAGAAAGAGACGAAGCCCACCTCGGGGCGGTTCTTCAAGACCCAGTAGGCCTTCTCGATCAGGGTGGGATGAATGGCATCGTCCGCATCCAAAGGCAGGACGAATTCGCCCCGCGCTTGCGAGAACCCCGTGTTTCGGGCACCGGACAGGCGCTTGTTGGCCTGAAAAATGACACGGGTTCGTGGACGATCCAGGTTAGCCAGGAGTTCGCGGGTATCCGGATCCGTCGAGCCGTCGTCCACGACCAGGATCTCAAGATCCCGGAAGGTCGAATCAAGTACCGAGTCGATGGCATCGAGCAGGTAACGGCCGTAGTTGAAGCACGGTATCACCACGCTGACGGCCGGGGTGGACGTCTCTTCAGTTTTCACTGATGACATGTCACTCTCTTTCATCTTGATTCGCCATCATCCGCGTCGGCCGCCCGATCGGGTGAAGTTTCCTGACGAGCGTATCGATCGACGTGCCCCAGGGCCACTCTGTGGCCGTTTTTCCACCGCACGCGATCAGGCGATCCCGTAACTCGCCATCATCCATCAACAATTGAATGGCGTGCCTGGCGCCAGCAATGTCTCCCGGCTCCACGACCAGCGCATTCTGCCCGTCGACGATGTACTCGTCGTATCCCGTTACCTTGGCCACGACGGCCGTCCCGCCACAGGCCATCATCTCGAGCGGTGGGCCGAAGAAGCCCTCCACTCGACTCATCTTCAGGAGCACGTCGCAACTCGAGTAGATGTGCTTCATGCGCTCCATCGGGACGCGCTCGAAAAAACGATCACACCGCCAGCCGGGACGGGGCTTGCCGAGCGAACTCACGCACCAGACCTCGCAGTCGAGATCAGCCACCGCCGCGAAGGCATCTGCCATCCCCTTGAAGGGGATGTCGATGGGGCCCTCCAGCAACACGCGGAGGCGATCGCCCCTCGGAGCCAGCGGTTCGGTCGGATGGATGATGGTCGGATCGAGCCCGTTCGGAACGTACCAGGCGTCATGCCCGAAGCGGTCCTTCAGCCAGCGCTGGATCCAGCGGGCTTCGGTCAGGTAATGGAAGCGCCGTCCGTAAGTCGCCAGGATCTCGTCACGGGTGTCGGGGTCGTCCGTGAACCGGGTCTCGTCCGACTGCACGAAATACGCCTTGCGTCTCGCGGGCAGTCGGTCGAGCGGTCGAACCGTCTGCCAGCCCGTCGCCACGGCCCAGTCCAGGTCGGTCGGGGCCCCGGACAGGGAAACCACCGGGACCTGCTGTCCTGGAAACCAGTCGAGGGTCCCTTCCTGGTCGAACACATCGATGACCCATGTCTCGAACCCGCGCTCGCGAAGGCGATTCAGATGCTGCAGGACGACTGCGGTCCCCCCGCTCAGGCCCTTGCCCGGGATCAGGTAGGCGACGCGCGGGGGGCCCGGACGCCGGGGTGTCAGCCGCAGGGCCCAGCCGGTCGTGGGCAGGTGATTCCGGATCCGCCACCGCACGCGTCGCACCACGCGGGCAACCTTGAAAGCACGCGACTCCTGCATCGCAGAGATGGTCCGTGACTGGGCCTCGCAGCGCTGCTGCAAGGCCTCCACCTGGCTGGCCGGCACGAAGCGGGCCGGAGCAGTCAGCCGGGGATGTTGACGGGATGCACGCCTGCGCCGCAAGTCTTCCGCCGTTTCAGGCCGGGGAGCTCGGGTGCCAGACGGCGTCCAGAGGTGCCACTCCGGGCCCGCGATCCGGGGAGTCGACCATGAAGTTGAAGAATTTCTCGTCGATCCAGCGGTCCTGCCCGGTCATCGCCAGGTTGAGATTCAGGACATAAGAGCCCTGGTGCAGGCGCAGTTCGGGGATGCGCATCGACACGTGCCCCGTGGGGGCCCCGCCCACGACGGATTCGAGCGGTGTCCGGGAGTCATAGCAACAGACGCCATCCGACCGCATGAGCCGGGTCACGACGTCGAGCTCGGACGTCGGGATCTGGCTATCGAACTCGAATCGGAAGGTTGCCGGTTCGCCGTGGCGCAGCGTGCCAACCGAGTCGTCGCGATCCGTCCGCGCTTCGATGCCGCGGATCGTTGCCCGACCATCCGGCAGCATGCGTTCGACGTCCTGCTTCTGGGTCTCGATGGCGTCGTTGATCTGCCGCGCGTAGAAGTCGATGACCTGCGAGGTCGGACCGACCGCGCGCAGGACGCCCCTGTCGAGCCAGGCGGCCCGCTGACACAGGTCGTTGACCGTCGGCAGGCTGTGCGACACGAAGACGATCGTCTTGCCCGCATGCTTGAAGCGCTGGATCTGGTCGTAGCACTTCTGCTGGAAGGCGCCATCGCCCACGGCAAGGACCTCGTCGATGACCAGGATGTCCGGATCGACGTGGATGGCGATCGAGAAGGCCAGGCGCATGTACATCCCGGAGGAGTACGTTTTGACGGGATTGTCGATGAAGCGTTCGAGCTCGCTGAAGGCCAGGATCTGATCGAATTGCCGATCGATCTCGCGCCGCGATAGGCCCAGGATCGCCCCGTTCAGGTAGGTGTTCTCTCGACCGGTGAAGTCCGGATGGAAGCCTGCGCCGAGTTCGAGCAGGGCCGAGACTCTCCCCCGGACTCCAATGCCTCCGCGGGTGGGTTTCGAGATGCCCGTGAGCATCTTGAGCAAGGTGCTCTTGCCGGACCCGTTGCTCCCGATGATGGCGAAGGTTTCGCCCTTCTCGATGTCGAATGACACGTCCTGGAGCGCCCAGAATTGACCAGTGGCGCGATCCTGGCGACGAGACGGCACGACCGTCTCGATCAGGGCTTCCTTGAGCGACCGAGCGCGCCCCGCTTGCAGATCGAACTGCTTCCAGACGTTTCGGACCTCGATGCACGCCATGATTCAGATTGCCTCGGCGAAGTGAAACTTCCGGGACTGGAACAGCATCTGGCCCACCAGGAAGAGCACGGTCGCCGTGGCGGCACCCGTGATCAGCCCTCGCGCGTCGGGAAGTCGTCCGTGGAACAGGATGTCCTGGTAAGCCGTGATGATGGGACCCATCGGATTCGCGAACAGCAAGGGTCTGAACCGTTCCGGCACGGACGAGGCCTCATACACCACCGGCGTCAGGTAGAACCAC
>JBIIHZ010000115.1:0-6197 GCA_044235265.1 Candidatus Sericytochromatia bacterium | reverse complement strand
AGACCGCGGAATGGGACGCGTACCGGACCCAGGTGACTCCCTGGGAGCACGCCCGGTACCTCGAACTGTACTGAGGGGTTCCCGTCGATGACGAGAGGGGAGGGCCACTGGCCCTCCCCTCTTGCATGATCGGTCTGGCAACGGTTCAGTCGGGTTGACCGGCGATGCGCTTGCCCAGGTTCCCCAGCCAGTTGCCCACGTTCTGGATGGCGCCGCCGAGTCCGTCCCGGGCCTCGTCGATCTCGTGGTCCACGATGCGGGCAACCTTGCGTGCCGTGTTCACCGTGCCATCCGCGATTTCATGGGCCTTGCGCGACGTGGCGTCCGCGACGTCATGGAGGGCCTTTCCGGTGGCATCGACCGCCTGATCGATGGCCTTGCCGGTGGCATCCACGGCCCGGCTCACCGCCTGGGTGGTCTCGTCAGCGACATCTGCCACCGAATCCCAGGCCCGGCCAGGAAGGTCGAGGATCTCGCGTTTGGCCTCACCGGCCTCGCGGTCGATGATGGCGTCAGCCTTCTGCTTCCACTTGCCCTCGGGGTCCATCGGAAGCTTCGCGATCTCGTCATAGGCTTCGCGGGTATGGCGCGCCACGATCGCCGCACTGGGGCCCGCACCGAGCGGATTCAGGGCGATCGCCCCCACCTTGGCGTCTTCCAGGGCGCTCTTGAAGATCCGGGGTACGGCTTCCCTGGCATGGTTCCAGGCCTCACCGCTGTGATGTTCGAGCTTGTCCCAGGCCTTGCTGGCCAGGGCGGACGCGTCGTCGAGCTGGCGATCGACCCACTGTCCTGCCTCCTGGGCCGTGCGGACCACGGCCTCCTTGCCCGTCTTGAGCCCGTCGATCGCGTCTCCGGGCAGCGCCAGGATTTCCTTTTTGGCTTCCGCCATCTCCTGCTTCAGGATCTGGTTGGCCTCGGCTTTCCAGCGTCCTTCGGGGTCCATGGGGAGCTTGGCGATCTTCTCGCGCGCCTGGTTGGCATTGCGAGCCACGATCACCCCGACGACCGGCGCCGCGACGGCACTGATGGCGGCCACCTGGGCATCTTCCTTGAGTTCCTTGCCGAGTTCCTGGATCTGGTCCTCGACGTAGTCGCCCACCGTCTTGACGGGCGTCTTGACCTCGTCGCGGGAGGCTGGTGGCTGGGCCTGACCGACCCCCCCCTGCCTGGCCGACGGTGCCGGAGCCGCCTGGATACGCTCGGCCTCGGCGTTCAGGGCACGCGTCATGGGCCCTTCGATGCCGTCTTCCTTGAGCTTCGTGCCCTTGAGTTTGCCCTGGTCGATGAGCCCGTTGAGCTCTTTCTGCCGCTTGAGCGTCGCCTCGCTGTACGGCTTCACCTGCTGGGGCAGCGTGACGGGGCGGGTGGGGGCTTTCTTGTCGATGGGTGCGCTCACGATGGACCTTCACAATCCGGGTTGGACCCGACACTCCGGGATCGAGGATCTTGTACCCAGTATCATCGGGCCGTGGACCGGCAGCTTGCTCAAGATCTCGTTAACTCGCGCAAAAAAAGAGCCCCGCACTGGCGGGGCTCTCCAGGTGTCGGTCGGAACCTAGTAGCGGTACCAGTCCGACTTGAAGGGACCCTCGGACGGAATACCGAGGTACTCGGCCTGATCTTCGGCGAGTCGGGTCAGCTTGACGCCGAGCTTGTCGAGGTGAAGGCGAGCCACTTCCTCGTCGAGCTTCTTCGGCAGGACCGAGACGCCCAGCGGGAAGGTGTCCTTCCAGAGGGCGATCTGGGCCATGACCTGGTTCGTGAAGGACATGCTCATCACGAACGACGGGTGACCGTTGGCGCAGCCCAGGTTCACGAGACGGCCGCTCGCGAGCAGGATGATCGACTTGCCGCTCGGCATGGTGAAACGATCGACCTGCGGCTTGACGGTTTCGCGCGTGGCCCCGGAACCGTTCGTCAGCCAGGCGACGTCGATCTCGCAGTCGAAGTGCCCGATGTTGCAGACGATGGCGTGGTCCTTCATCGCGAGCAGATGCTCGGCCCGGATGATGCCCTTGCAGCCCGTGGCGGTCACGAAGATGTCGGCGACGGGAGCCGCCTGTTCCATCGTCACGACCTCGTAGCCTTCCATCGCGGCCTGGAGCGCGCAGATGGGATCGATCTCGGTGATGAGCACGCGCGCACCGAAGTTCCGCAGCGAGCGGGCCGAGCCCTTGCCGACGTCCCCGAAACCGGCGACGACCACCGTCTTGCCCGCGACCATCACGTCGGTGGCGCGCTTGAGACCATCTGCGAGGCTCTCGCGGCAACCGTAGAGGTTGTCGAACTTCGACTTGGTGACCGAATCGTTGACGTTGATGGCCGGGACCTTCAGCGTACCCGCTTCGACCATCTGGTACAGGCGGTGCACGCCCGTCGTCGTCTCCTCGCTGATGCCCTTGATGTCGGCGAGCAAGGCGGGGAACTTCTCGTGGACCAGCTTCGTCAGGTCGCCGCCATCATCGAGGATCATGTTCAGTGCGCTGCCGTCGGGCCAGCGAACGGTCTGCTCGATGCACCAGTCGTATTCTTCCTCGGTCTCGCCCTTCCAGGCGAAAACAGGGATTCCTGCCGCCGCGATCGCCGCCGCGGCATGGTCCTGCGTGCTGTAGATGTTGCAGCTGGACCAGCGAACCTCGGCGCCCAGGGCCACCAGGGTCTCGATGAGGACCGCGGTCTGCACCGTCATGTGGAGGGACCCTGCGATGCGCGCGCCCGCCAGGGGCCTGGTCGCGCCGTAGCGATCGCGCAGGGCCATCAGACCGGGCATCTCGGTCTCGGCGATCGCGATCTCACGCCGACCCCATTCGGCAAGGGTGATGTCGGCGACCTTGTAGTCCTGACGGGTCAGGGTTTCGGACGTGGACAAGGGTGAACCTCCTCTAGTGGAGTGATCAGGTTTTGGCGGCTCGCCAGATGAGACCCAGACCGATGCTGGCGCCGATCGTGTTCGGCAACCATCCCGCGAGCCACGGGGGGAGGGTCCCCGTCTGTCCCAGGGCCATGCTGATGAACATGACCAGGTAATAGACGAAGATGATGAGAATGCTCAGGCCCAGGCCCAGGGAGGACGAGCTGCGCTGGGGTTTGAGCCCCAGAGGGGCTCCGATCAGCACGAACACGACACTCGCGAACGGTACCGAGAGCTTCTGATGCCATTGTACCCACAATTCGTTGAGGCCATTGCCCCGTTCACCGCTTTCCTCGACCCTCCTGGCGTGCGCGTAGAGGTCTCGCAGGCTCATTTCCGTGGGACTGCGGGATTCGCGCGACAGATCGAGCAGAGCGGCGCGGAGGTTGACGATCTGTTCACGGAACCGTACGAAGGTCCGGAACTCTCCATTGTCCGCGAGCTGGTAGAGCGAGCCGTCCTCGAACACCCACGCCCCGTTGCGGTTCCGGGCCCGGCTGGCCCGGATGATCCGGTGGAGGCGATCGCCCTCGAACTCCTGGACCAGCGTGTTCTGCATGGTCTGGCCGTCGAAGCTTCGGGCGTAGAAGACGCGCTTCAGCCGACCCGAGTCGA
Organism: Candidatus Sericytochromatia bacterium; assembly: GCA_044235265.1. Taxonomy (GTDB): domain Bacteria; phylum Cyanobacteriota; class Sericytochromatia; order S15B-MN24; family UBA4093; genus JAYKJE01. The sequence goes on along the minus strand of JBIIHZ010000115.1, from coordinate 2,668 downwards.
ATTCCTGGTAGAAGATGTTGTCCCGGTTGGTGGGCAACTTCTGACGGTTCTGGGCCTCGTAAAGGATGTTCCGGGCCTGCCACTCCGCTTCGGGGACGACGAACTCGTTCACGCCCACCGTGAGGGCGCTGACCAGCAGGCCGATGGTCGCGACCGGTGCCACGATGCGCCCCAGTCCGACCCCGCAGGCCTTGAGGGCCGTCACCTCGCTGTCTCCCGACAGGCGTCCGAAGGCCAGCAGGCTGGCGAGCAGCATCGACATCGGGAACGAGTAGAAAGCCATCTGGGGCAGCTTGAGTGCCACGACCTGGAGGACCGTCGTCAGCGGGATGCCGAAGCGCACCATCAGGCGGATCAGCTCGAACAGCACGGAGGTCGCCGTCATGATGGCCGTGAAGGCGGCCACGCCGAACAGGAACGGGCCCCCGAGTTCGGCCGTCAGATACCGATCCAGGATCGAGAGGCGCGGTCTCACAGACTGAACTCTTCGCCCAGGTAGAATTTGCGCGCGAGCTCGTTGCTCGCGATGTAGGCCGGGGAGCCCTGGACGACGATCTTGCCCTCGGCCAGGATGTAGGCCCGATCGGTGATGGCCAGCGTGTCGCGGACGTTGTGGTCCGTGATCAAGATGCCCAGGTTCCGGGTCTTGAGCTGGCGGATCATCTTCTGGATGTCCGAGATGGCCAGCGGGTCGATGCCGCTGAAGGGCTCGTCCAGCAGCAGGAAACTCGGGTTGGTCGCCATGGCGCGCGCGATCTCGACGCGGCGTCGTTCACCGCCCGAAAGCTGGTACCCGCGTGACTTGCGGATCTTCTGGAGGGTGAATTCCTCGAGCAGATGCTCGAGGCGCTCGCGTTGCTCGGCGCGGGAGAGCCCGCGGAGTTCCCAGATGGCGAGGAGGTTTTCCTCGACTGTCAGCTTGCGGAATACGGACGGCTCCTGGGCCAGGTAGCCGATGCCCTTGCGTGCCCGGAGGTGCATGGGCAAGCGACTCACCTCTTCGCCGTCGAGCAGGATCTCCCCCTGGTTCGGGCGGACCAGCCCCGTGACCATGTAAAAAGTGGTCGTCTTGCCCGCGCCGTTCGGGCCCAGCAGGCCCACGACCTCGCCGCGATCGACGCGGATCGACACATCGTTCACGACGCGACGCTGGCGATAGGATTTCTGGAGGTGGCGAGTCTCGATCATCGGACGCTCTTCGATGCAGGCAGGGTGATGACCGTCCGGGTTCCGCCCTGCGCCAGGAGGCGCCGCTCGGGAACCCAGTAGGTGATGCGGGCGCTGCGGAACAGGTTCTTGCCCCGGCGAGCGACCACGTCTCCCGAACATTCCAGGCGCATGACCTCGCTGTCGTCGTCCGACAGGTAGATGTCGGCCTGTTCGCACCGGACGTCGAGGTCCCGAACCGTCACGTGGACCTTGCCCCGGACGCTGTACCGGTGAAGGGGCCCCTCGAACGAGGTTTCCCGGGCCGTGAGGTCGATCTGATCCAGCGTCACCGGCGCGGCAGGTGCTGCCAGCGCAGGGGCGAGATAGGTCAGGCATGCGAGGATGGACAGGAAGCCTGGCGCCAGTCGTGTCTTCACCGGGAAATCCTCAGCTCGAGGCGGGCGTGGACGGGGGGGCCCAGCGTGACGCGCTGCAGGGACAGGTCGGCACGCATGGAAGGGGCTTCGAGGCGATCTCGGTCACGCACCAGGACGACCCCCCCTCGGGCTTCCATGGTGCCCTGGCCGGTGGCGCACGTGAGTTCGCCGGCCGTCAGTCGGATCGGCCGATCGAGCGCTTCGCCGACGACCTTGCCCTTGAGGACGAGCGTCTTCGTGCCGGCCTCGAAGCTGGCCTCCGGCGCACGTAGGCGACTGACGGGGCCGGTGCTCGACCAGAATCGGGCCTCGGTGGTCCGGACTGCGGCTCGCTCCGTTCCCGGCGCGATGTGGACGCGATCCGCGCGCAGGTCCCACAGCTTGCGATCGCCCGAGAACTCCACGACCTCGACGTCCCGTAGCCAGGTCCCCGCGGGCAGGTTCGGATCGGGCGGGAGTTCGGGGTGACCGGCCCGACAGCCCACGAGCAGGCAAAGCCACGAGATCGTGAGACCTCGCGGAAGACCGGTGGGTGGGCAGGTCCGGACAGCTCGCATCGGGTTCAGGATACCACGGGCGATCCCGTCGAGACACGCGGAATCAGGCGGATCCGTGGTCCACCAGCCACGAGACGTAGGTTTCCGTGAACCGCACGGGCCGTTCGGCGAAGGTCCTGCCCTGGCTCTTCAGGTAGGCCAGGAAATCGAGGATGTCGCGGACCGTCGTCCGGTCCAGCGCATCGGCCAGCGACAGGCCGGCGTAGCGGCCCCGGGGACGGAGATCGGGGGTGGAGGCGAAAGCGGCACCTACCTCGCGCACCAGCTGGGTCATGCGTTCGAGGATCCGTTGTTCGTCCTCGGGGGACAGATCCGGGCTGCCCGGGGTCAGCGGTTCGACCAGCGGCTGGTCCCGCACGTCCCGGAGCATGACCGGGATGCGGGCGAGCTCCGACAGCGTGACGTGACGCGGGTTCTCGAGCCACGTCCCGTCCTGGCTGAGCAGGGAGGTACCCGCCGGGCGCCGGGCGACGGGTTCTCGCATCAGCGGACTGGTTTTCCGCAGGGTCGGTTCGTCCCGTTGCT
>JBIIHZ010000114.1:0-6227 GCA_044235265.1 Candidatus Sericytochromatia bacterium | reverse complement strand
CCTGGCAGTGCTCGAGTTCGGCATCGACTTCCTCGACCCGGTCCCGGAGCAGGTCGAGCAGGATCTCGGCCTCGCGCGTGGTGAGCTGGAGCGTGACGTGCGACATGGGGGGCTGTCCTTTCAGCAAGGGGGCGGCCCCGATCATAGCAGGTCGGCCCCCGCGGTATCATGCAGGACCCGTCGTCCCCGCGTCTTTCCGCCTGGAGGCCCGTCTTGACCGTCTCGCCGCGCGCTCGCCTGGAGCAGGCCACCCGCGACGCCCTGGAACCTCGTCTCGCCTCGGGGGCCGAACTGGGCGTGCAGGTCGCCGTCTACTGGCAGGGCGAGCCCGTGCTCGATCTGGCGCTGGGCTGGGCCGACGTGGCCCGCACCCGGCCCGTCACCCGCGAGGTTCGCTTTCCGGTGTTCTCGTGCTCGAAGGGCGTCGTGGCCACCCTCGTCCATCGCCTCGTCGCGCAGGGGGTGCTCGGCTGGGACTGGCCCGTCGCGCGCGTCTGGCCCGCGTTCGCCGCCGCCGGGAAGGGCCACGTGACCGTGCGTGACGTGCTCGCCCACGCGGCCGGCCTGTGGGAGGTACGGTCCGATCTCACGCTGCGCGACCTGGGCGATCGCGAGGCGTTCTGCGCGTGGCTGGCGGCCCGTCCGGTCGATGCGACGTGCATGCACGCCTACCACGGGCTCACCTACGGGTACCTTTTGGCCGAGATCGTCGAAAGGGCCGCGGCCCGATCCTTCGAGGAACTCGTCCGCGAGGAGGTCCTGGGCCCCCTCGGGCGGGCGGACCATCGCTTCCGGCGGGAACCCGACGAGACCTGGCCCGTCGCGGAACTCGTCAATGCCCCGCCGACGCGTCGTGTCGCGAGTCTCGACCTGCCCGTCTTCCGGGCCATCCCGCTCTCCGTCGCGCCCGTCGCGCGCCTCTACAACCGGCCCGAGGTCCAGGCCATCGAGAATCCCGCGGCCGGCCTCTTCACCACCGCCGAGACCCTGGCACGCCACTACGCGGCTCTCGTCGGGAGCGTCGACGGCGTGCGGCTCCTCGACGAGGCCACCCTCGCAGGGGCGACGGCCCGGGTGCATGCCGAACCGGATCCGGTGCTCGAGCATGCCATCCCCAAGGCCCTCGGCTGGTTCCTGGGCGGCGAGGATTCGCCGCTCGGTCCCTGGGCCGGGACTTTCGGTCATCCCGGGGCCGGTGGCTCGCTGGCGCTCGCGGATCTCGAGCATCCCTTCGCCTTCGCCTTCGTCCGCAACCGCCTGAGTGCCGGCGCCGGTGAGAGCGATCCTGCGGCCCAGGAGGTCCTCGCCAGCATCCGGCACATCCTCGGGATCGGTCACCCGTTCTGAAAGGCCTCGTGCGCCTCGACCGGGGCACCCCTCCCGCGCGACGGGTAGGGTCTTTGGTCCGGCACGGTCATGCCGGTGGCAGGAGGTGCCCGTGCGCTGGTCCCCGGATTCTGCCTCCCTCCGGGAGGGCCTGGCGGGCCTGCTGGAACCCTGGATGCCCCGGTGGATCCTGGAGGGGCGGGGCCATCTGCCCCGCCGGGGAGCGTGGCTGCTGGCCTCGAATCACCTGAGTCCGCTCGATCCCGTGCTGTGGGCGTGCGCCCTCGAGCGGGTCCCGCATTTCGTGGCGGATCCCTGCGTGGCCCGGTGGTGTCCCGGCCCCGTGCTGGAGGCCCTGGGCGTGATCGTGCTGCCGGACGCACGACCGCGATTCCCGTCCCTGGTCCGGCGCGCACGGCAGGTCCTCGCTCGCGGCGAGATCGTGGCGATGTTCCCCGAGGGACTGGATGCCTTCGCCCCGACACCCGTCTCGCGCTTCCATCGCGGCATGGCTGCCCTGTGGGAGCGCGTGGGGCCTCAAGACGTGCCCCTGGTCCCGGGGGCGATCATCACCAGGCAAGCGGCGCTCGTCGAGGTGCCCGGCCTCGTGGTCGGACGGACGGATGGCTCGACCCTGGTGATCTCGGCCTACCGGGAGGTCACGTTACGTCTGGGGCCACCGCTGTCGGCTCCCGAGCCTTTCGATGTCGAGACCGCCACGGCGAGCCTCGAGGGGGCGATCAGGGGGCTCCTGTCCGGTGGCGTTGGCGGGCGCTAGCCTTTCCGGAAGAGCTTCCAGGCGCCGCCCGCCAGGCGGAGACGCAGGGTCCAGCCCTCGACCGGCACGTTCGGTCGGGTCGCCCGACCTTCGACGCCCAGGGACTCCCAGGCCACGAGCGTCGCCTCGCGGGTGCGGTGGAATGTCCAGCTGGCCCGCAAGCGCCACCAGGGCGGGACGAGGCCGCTGACCTCGCGCACGAGCGAGTCGTCGCCCGCGAGCGGGGCCAGGCTCGCGCAGGCCGGGCACCCACCGGCCTCGGCGAGGCAGACGGGACAGGCGGGCTGACCGCATGCCCGGCACGAGGTCCGGTGGCTCCGGCAGTGACGCCCTTCGCAACCCGAGCACCGGAACGGGCGCTGGCCCTTGAGCGGCGTCTCGCAGGTGCGGCATGGGCGTCCGTGTCGGCTGCAGATCATGCCACGCCCCGAGGGATGCGGATGCAGTTCCGCCCGCGCCGTGACCTGACCGCACTCGTCACAGGTGTGGACGCAGGATGGGCAGAGCGGGACTCCCGTCACGTGGCAGCGCTGGATGTCACGCGCGGGCGGCACCGCCGCACACGCGACGCACGCGACCTCCGTCGGCACGAGTCGCGGCCGCGGTGGTGGTGGGGGCGCCTGCCAGCCCGCGCATACCGCACAGGCCCAGGCCCCGTCGTCGATGCGGATGCGGCTCGCCTCGTCCGGAACCCGCTGGCAGGCAGGGCAAGGCGGCAAGAGCAACTCGCGCGTGACGGGCACGTAGCCGACCTCGAGATGCGCCGTCCGTTCCCCGTCGGCGAGTTCGAGCCCGTACCGCACGATGTCGTAGGTGACGAGGGCCAGGCTGACGAGGTGGGATTCCACGAGAACCTCGTGCCGCAGGCGCTCATCGGCCAGGCGCTCCTCGGCGGCGCGTCGGATGTCCCGGGCCTCCTGCTCGCGGCGCTCCCGGAGCTGGGCCAGATCCTCGAAGGCGCGCTCGAGGTCGGCCTGCATCTTGGCGATCGCCCCCGGGAGCTTCGTCTGGGCGATGCGGCGGCTCAGGTCCGCGATCCGGGCGTCGATCTCCTGTTCCTCGGTCCTGAGGACGTCCGCCACCAGCCCCTCGTAGTAGCTGGCGATCGCCGCGAGACGCTCCGAGAGCGCATGCTCGAGTTCCGCTTCCAGGCTGCTGGCCCGCAGCCGGGTCCGCGCGTCCAGAGCTTCCAGGCTCCGGGCGAGGAGCGGCTCCAGATCGAGCCGCGACAGGTCCTCGGGCGGGGCGAGCGGGATCGTCGCGAACTGGTAGAACCGGTCCGAGAGGCTCTCGAGACGCTCGCCAGTCACCAGGTCAAGCAGGTCGTGATGCAGTTCTTCCGTCCGCGAGGGGCTGGCCGGGGCCTCGAAAGAGACGCGGTGCGTGAAACCCGTGGCCGAACGACGATCCACGCGTCGCATGGTCGCGCCGACGACACCGAATCCCGGCAGCCGTTCGGCGAAGGTCTCGACCGCCCGGTGCACGGCCCCACCGACGATGTGACGGCAGGCCACCGTGCGGGCATCTAGGCAGCGCTGGAGCATCTCGTGCCAGGCCTCGCCGTCGAGGCCCTCGGCTCCGAACTGCAGGGTGCGGGCCTGGCTTTCCTGCGGGAGCCAGGCACTCCAGGCCAGCCGCTGGTCGTCGAGGGGAGAGACCTCCGCCCCGAGGCTGCGGTAATAGTCGAGCGTGAATGCGCGGATCGAGGTTTCGAGCATGGCCGGGGCCCTCCGCGCGCGATCGTAGCGAGCGAGGCCCCCGGCCGTCTGTGATGCGGATCCGGGGCGGGACGCCCTTTCGCCTCAGCGGTTCGTGCCGCCGCTCGAAAGCGGGTCCTGCGGCGGGGCTTCGCGATGCAGCAGGATCGTCTCCTTGAGGTCCCCGTAGACCTCGATGGAAACGAGGTGCCCCATGATGGGGCTGACCGACGTCTGGAGCCGGGTGGCGATCCGGCGAGCCTCGGCGGGGCGCTTGCCGGGATCGATCTTCCACATCAGGTCCGGGGCGATGAGGCGCCAGGCCGCACGCTTGCGCGTCTTGCGGACCAGGTAGCCGTCTTCTTCCAGCGTGCTCACCGCAGCCTGCAGACGGTCGACCTGGATCTGACGCTCCTGCCGGTTCTGGGCCTCGGCATCCTTCCGGGTTCCGGCGTCTTTCGTGACTCCGGCGAGCTTCTGACCTTCGGCGGATTTCCGGGCTTCGGGTTCTTTCAGAGCCTCGGTGCCCGGGCTGGCCGTCGCGACCGTGCTGGTCCTGCCGGGCTCGGGGGCGCCCTGTCGGGCCGAGCGGGTGACCTTGCTGCATCCGGTGGTCACGAGCAGCGCGAGTGCGACGAGCGCCGCGAGGCGGCTCACGGGATTTCGAGATGACATGGACGACCTCCACGACGGGACCCTGCCCGTCGGCTACGAGCGTCGCATGCAGGCGGGCGAGGGGCCTCGTCCGTCCCGGCCGGGGGGAGTCGTGCAGGTTGGTTCCCGTCCGGGTGGCCTCTAGCCGTGAAGGGCCGACAGGTCGAGCAGGGCGAGCGTCTTCGAATCGAACTCGCGCAGCTTCTCGGCCGCCTGGCGGGCCGTCTCGAGGTCGCGTCCCCAGGCATCGAAGCCGGCCTCGAGCTCGCGGCGATCGCGGGCCCGGGCGATCAGCTCCAGCAGCGTATGCTCGAACCGGTCAGCCTGCTTGAGCTGGCTCAGGATCAGGTCCGTCTCGCCGACGGCCTGGGTGAAGAGCTGGATCTTCTGCTCGAGGATCGCGAGCATATGCTCCTCGATCGTGCCCTGGAGCGTCAGGTTGACGATCGCGACGTCGCGCTCCTGCCCGATGCGGTGGATGCGTCCGATGCGCTGCTCGACGCGCATGGGGTTCCAGGGCAGGTCGAAGTTCACGAGGGTGTGACAGAACTGGAGGTTCACGCCTTCCGAGCCGGCATCCGTGCAGAGCAGGACGCCTCCCTCGGCGCGGAACCGCGCGATGACCGCATCCTTCTCGCGCTGGGTCAGGCCGCCGTGAAAGGTGAGCGTCCGGACGCCGTGTTCACCCAGGTGGGCCTCGAGGTGGGCGATCGTTTCCCGGAAGCTCGTGAACACGAGCACCCGTTCGTCCGCCTGCGCGATGACGGCGCACAGGGCCTCGAGCTTCGTGGAACCCGGGACGCCCCGCGCCCGACGGGCCAGCTCTCTGAGCTCGGCCGCGTCCTCCATGGTGGTGCCCCGCGCCATGGTCTCCAGCGTCGCCGCCAGCGCCCGGGGGCTGCTCGAGAGCATGCGCGAGAGCCGGATGAACGCCAGGGCCTTCATGCCGGCGGGCTCGGAGCCGTTCATCGCCCGGCCGAGGTACCGGATGACGTCATCGTGCAGGTCGAGTTCGGCCGGGGTGGGCATCAGCCGGAACGTCTCGACCCGGCGCTCCACGAAGCGCAGCCCGACCTCCGAGCGGCGGTGACGCACCATCACCCGCCGGAGCAGCGCCGAGAGGCCCTCGGCATCCCGCAGGACCCGCCCGCGGGCATCCTCGATGAAACGGCCCTTGAAGGCGTCGAGGGTTCCCATCGCCCCTTCCGAGAGCAGGTTCACGAGATGGAACAGCTCGAACAGCGAGTTCTGGATGGGGGTGGCCGAGAGGAACAGCTTGAACCGGGATCTCAGGCCCTGCACGAACCGGTACGCGGTCGTCTGGGGATTCTTGAGGCGATGGGCCTCGTCCACGATGACGAGATCCCAGTCGAGCGCCGAGAGCATCTCGGCATGCTGCGGGAGCTTGGCGGTATCGAGCGAGACGACCATCCGGTCATGCGCTTCCCAGCCCCGGAAGGCCGGATCACGCGACCGGTCGCCCACGACCACCTGCTCACCGAACTTGGTGTCGAGTTCGGCCTGCCACTGGGTGGTGAGCGGCGCCGGGACCAGGATCAGCGCCCGGCGAACGAGGCCCCGGACCACGAGTTCCTTGAACACCAGGCCCGCCTCGATCGTCTTGCCGAGGCCCACCTCGTCGGCCAGGATGGCGCGGCCACCCATCCGTTGCAGGACGGCCAGCACGGTTTCCACCTGGTGCGGCAGGATCTGGATCCGGCCCGTGTCCAGCCGGTCCAGGCTCTCGAGGTGCTCGATTGCCCGGGTCAGGC
>JBIIHZ010000113.1:0-6278 GCA_044235265.1 Candidatus Sericytochromatia bacterium | reverse complement strand
GACGCCGTCCAGTCGCCAGACCGAATGGGTTACCCCGTCACAGATGAACATGTTGTAGTTCGGACCGAGGGCCGTACCGGGTTTGATCAGCAAGGCATCCGCGACCTCGATGCTGTCCGAGGCACCCGGTGCCGAGAGGAAGCCCTCGGTGTAGGGATAGAACAACCAGCCCGGGTTCTTCCATTGCCATGTCACGTCGGCCCGGTTCTCCGGGTTTCCGTAGAAGTCAGTCACATCGGTCAGCAAGGAGGGGAGAGGACTGGCTGGATCGAGCAGACCGACCCATGTCCCGTTGTCTCGGTCCGAATTGCCGAGCAGGAGCTTGCCGTCAAACCATCGGAGGAAGTTCGTCCGGGTCAGGGGCAGGCCGGGGCCCAGGGCGAGCTGGCTCACCAGAGTTTCCCAGACTCCCGTGGCCGGATTCCGCTTCCTTAGCTCGTAGTTGGTGTTGGACAGGAACTGGGCATACACGGTACCCCGTTCATCCACCGCGATGCCGTGGTTGGTGGCGCCCCCGATCGACCCCGTCTCGAGGCTCGTCACGGCCAGTGGCCGGTACTTGAGGTCGGGGGCATCGGGATCACGTTTGATCGTCCGCAGCAACTCGACCCAGGCATCGGAGAGGCGGTAGTCCGGTTGCTCGCCGTCCGGGGTGGTGCCCATGGCCACCACGTACTTCTGGCGCAGGACAGGGATACGGCTGACGGCAAGGTCCTCCAGCTGGAAGGTCGCCACCACCGCGTCGCGCGTGAGCCACTCGTCCGTGAGGCTTTCGACGATCGCGAGCTTGGCACGGACGTCCGACCGCCCGACGACCTCCTCGATCGTGAAACCGAACTCTTCACCCTTGGAGCGCAGGAATTCCGTGACCAGGGTGGTGGCCAGCGTGACCTGCTTGCCGGCCACGCGCCGCGAAGCGGCATCCACGCTGCCGGAGGCCTCGTCGGGCCGCACGATGGCCGTCAGGCGCCGATCGCCCCGCATCAGCACGTTGACGACGACCGAGTCGGTGGCGGGAAGGCCGAGCTCGAATCGACCTTCGGCATCCGTGAGCGCCGCGAACAGCCGTCGGTCGCTCTGGCGGACGTAGATGCGATCGCCGGGCGTCGTCAGGTAGACGAACCCGTTGGTCACACCGGCACTTGCCACGGCCTGGACGCGGTAGGCGCCTGCCTGGTTGGAGACGAGGCCACTGCTGTTGTTCGAGATGAGGCTGCCGGCATTGTTGGCGACGAGCCCACTGCTGTTGTTCGAGATGAGACTTCCGGCGTTGTTGGCCACCAGCGTGGCAGGGCCCCGGGCGATACCCGCCAGGCTGCCTGCCTGGTTCGAGACCAGGTAGGAGGGTGGCAGGAGGCCCTCGGGCAGCACGGCATTCGGATCCCGGAAGGTGGGCAGGGGAGGGATGGGGGCCGACGGGGAAGTGCGGGGTTCGAACGGGTTCGCCTGTGGTTCGCTGGAACCGGGACCAGGCGTGCTGCCGGTTTGAGAGGTGGAAAACGGCAAGAGTCCCGGGCAACCCGACAGGGTTCCCGCCAGCATGAGCCAGGCCATGGCATGCTTTCTCACGTGCGAGGCCACCTTTCACGGAATGCAACCAATCTGAAGCCCTGATACCCGGTTCGTTTCAGGTTCAATCCATTGCCTTGCTCGCCCGGCCACAGGGTCTGCTAAACTTCATCCTCGGTCCCGCACGTGCGGGTGACAGGAATCGTCCGAGCATGTCTCATCCGTTCGCCTCTCCCGTCCTCGTCGAGGCCGTCAGCAAGCAATATCCGCCTCGCCCGGGGCGCGCCCCCCTCCTGGCGGTTCAGGAGGTGACCTTCCAGGTTGCGCCGGGCGAGGTTCTCGCCCTGCTCGGACCCAACGGAGCCGGCAAGACGACCACCATCAAGATGATCGCAGGCCTGCTCCGCCCGACCGCCGGGCGCATCACCCTGAGCGGGGTGGACGTCGCCACGGATCGCAGCCGGGCGGTCAGCACCCTCGGTGCCGTGCTCGAGGGCAACCGGAACCTCCACTGGAAGCTCACGGTTCGCGAGAATCTCGCTTATTTCGGTGCCCTCAAGGGGGTGCGCGACGTCCGCCGCCGGTCGGACCAGCTCGTCGACCAGCTCGACCTGGGATCGCACGTGACGAAGCGCGTCGGAGAACTCTCCCGGGGGTTGCAGCAGCGAGTGGCGATCGCCATCGCCCTGCTCGGTGATCCCCGCGTCCTGCTGCTCGACGAGCCCACCCTGGGGCTCGACGTGCTGGCCGGGCGGCAGTTCCAGCAGTCCGTCAAGGCGATCGCCCGGAGCGGGGCCGCCATCATCCTGACGACCCACCAGATGGAGGTTGCCCAGGCCCTGTCCGACCGTGTCGCCATCATCTCGGGAGGTCGCCTCGCGACGCTCGATTCCCTGGGACAGCTGCTCGAGGCCCATCGCACGCCGGGTTACGAGATCCGCTTCCGAGGCGTCGTGCCTGCCCCTCTCCTCGAGGCCTTCGCCGGGCGAGGCGTTGCCCCGCTCGAGGCCGACGAGACGGGCCTCACGGGCCTCAGCGTTCCCGAGGGCCACCCGGAGTGGCTGTACGAGGTTCTCGACGGTTTGCGAGCCGAGCGGCTCGAACTCGTGCGGGTCCAGCAACAGGCCGTCGACCTCGAAGAGGTCTACCGGCGGATCGTGAAGGAGCATCCCTGATGTCCTCCGGAGTACACATGTCGTCCGCCGGCTCGCCGGAGGCGGCTCATTCGATTCCCCCCGCGACCCGCCTGAACCTGCCCACCCTGTTCTGGGCCGAGCTCCGGCGCGAGTGGATCCTGGTCTTCCGGTATCCCCTCGAGCTCGTCAGCCGGCTCATCTGGAACCTGGGCTTCGCCCTGATGATCTACTACGGATTCAATGCGATCGGCTCGGGCGGGGGCCAGGCGCTGCCGGGCTTCCAGGATGGCCAGCTGGGCCGGTTGCTCGGCATGCTCGTGACCTACATCGCCATGAACGGCCTCAACAACGCGGTCGAGCTGATCAACCAGGAGACTCAGACCGGGACCCTCGAGCAGGCGGCGCTCAGCCCGCCTCCGCTCTGGGTCATCCTGGTCATGCGGGACCTGGCGAGCTACGTCGAGATGATCCTGCGATTCGCGCTGGTGCTCGGCATCGCCACGCTCCTGACGGGCGTCCGGTTTCACCTGGACGTGCCGGCCCTGTTCGTCATCCTCACGCTGATGTACCTGGGTCTGGAGGGTATCGGCCTCATCCTGGGCGGAGGAGCCCTGCTCTACAAGCGAGTCGGGACCCTGACGCAGTTCGCCGCGATGCTGGTCTTCGGCCTGTCGATCCTGCCGCTCGAGGGCCTTCCGACCTGGATGAAGGGGTTCGTGGACGTGTTCCCGTTCACGCAGGCCCTCGTCCTGCTGCGGCGCAGTGCCGTGTCCGGGGAAACGCTGGCCACGATGGCCACCGAGGGAACGTTGCCCGCGCTGGCCCTGACCTCCGGTCTCTATCTGGCAATCGGTCTCGTGCTGTTCGCCCGGATGGAGCGCGTCGCCCGCGATCGCGGCACGCTCAACCAGTACTGAACGCGGTCCCTCAGATTCGCGGGCGCCGGGTCCGGTCGTAGCCCGTGAGCTCGACGTAGCCCTTGCCCGTCACGTCGGGCCGGCCCGGGCTCCGAGCCGTCACGCTCACGGCGCCTTCCCAGTACGCCACACCGGTCGAGGCCGTCGTCACGAGCTCCTGGTCAGCCAGGCGGGGGTTGATCATGAACTCCGTGGCTTCTCCCGGCACGGAGATCCGCCAGCCGGCCGGATATGTCGCCCCGGTGTGCGGGCTCATCCATCGGGACGTCGGCCGGACCCGGAAGTCGGCCAGGCCCAGATGGCGCGCATGTCCGGAACGGTCGATCCACGTTCCGCTCGACTGCGGCACCACGCTCCCGTCCGCCCGGCGCAACAGGTAAAACATGGCCTCCCGGCCGTCGTCGAGCTGGAGACTGAACCAGTCCCATCCGACCTCGTCCGCCGCCATCTGGTTCGAGCCCCATTCGTGGTCCATCCAGGCCTGGGCCTTCACCCGTTGGCGCTGCTGGCCCCGGGTCAGGACGCCCGTTCCCAGCAGGCGTGTGAACGACACGTAATGCGAAGCCTGCCCGCGTCCCGCCGACTTCGCGCTCACTCCGTTGACTCCATGGACGACGGGGGGTTTGGCCGGAAGCAGGTCGAGCTCCAGACGGGTGTCACCTTCGCCCGCCACCAGCAGGTGGCGGTCACCCTCCAGGCGCATCGACCAGTCTTGCTGCCGGACGTCATACCGGTCGGAACGGGCGTGGGCGAGTCCCGGCACGGAGCGGGCGCGGCGTTCGGCCACCTGGAACGTCCGGGCGCGGTGGTCCGTCAGCGTGAAGTGGCCGAACTGGACGTCCCGGGCATCCCAGCGGAGACCGGGGCGCGGCAGCTCGTGGCGCAGGCCCACCCGGAAACACGTCAGCTGGAAGCCCCACTCCTGGCCATCGGCACCCGTCAGATGGCCGGTGGTGTACCACCATTCCGTCCGGTGGTCCGGGTGGGCCGCGTGGTCCCGCGGGAACCTGAAGACGTGACCGGGCAGGGCCAGTCGCCACCCGTCGGGAGAGAACACTCCGTCCGGGGCTGCCCACGCGGGAGCGATGGTCAGGGACGCCGTTCCGATGAGCAGCATCCAGGTCGCCCGGGCGACGGTCCGGAGGGGCAGGCGATCAGGCATCGGATGGCTCCTGTCGGTCGATGGCGAGACGGCCGGCGAGGCGGGCGGGCCAGAGGCCGGCGAGGGCCGCCGTGGTAGCCACCAGCAGGCACGTGACCAGGGCCAGTTGCGGGGCGTGGACGAGGGGGATGCTCCAGCCGAAGGTCTGTCGGTTGATGACCTCGACGAGCAGGCGGGCCAGGATCTCGCCGAGCACCGTCCCGGCCCCCGAGCCGATCAGCCCGAGGCCGACGGCCTCGACCAGCACCATGGCCTGGAGTTCGCCCGGGGTGAAGCCGAGTGATCGCAGGATGACCAGTTCTCCCCGACGTTCCAGGACCAGCGCGACCAGGGTGCCCGCCACGGCCAGCAGGGCGACGACGATGGCGATCGCCTCGAGCGCCCAGGTGATGGCGAAGGTGTCGTCGAAGATGCGCAGCACCTCGGCCCTCAGTTCCCCGCTGGTCTGGAGACTCACGCGGGCCTCGGGGCCCAGCGCGCGGTCGATGGCGAGACGCACGTCCTCGGCCCGCATGCCCGCCTGCAGATAGATGGCGGCGCTCGTCGCCCCGCGCTGTCGCGGGAAGACGCGGCCGAACGTGCTGGCGTCGAGCACGACGACGCCCTGGTCGCTCCCGTAGTCGCGGTAGATGCCGACGACCTCGAACGGGCGCGATCCCGAGACCGTCGTGAGCCGGAGGCGGTCACCGAGGTGGGTACCGTGATGTTGCGCGAACGGTTCGGAGACGAGCACGGCGTCGTGGTCGACGAGGCGCGACACCAGCCGGGAAAGAGGGCCCCCCTGCACGACCTGCAGGCCTTCGTGCTGGCCGAGCAGGCCCAGGTCGCCGCTTCCGATGCGGGTCTCGCGCCCGTCGACGACCTGCCGGACCTCGCGGTAGGCATCGACGGCGCGCACGCCCCGGATCCCCTTCACGAGGTCCAGCGTCGCGGGCGACAGCGTCCCACGCGTGGACGCCCCCCGGTGAGAGCCAGGCCCCATGAACAGGTCGGCCTGCAGGGTCTGTCGGGTCCAGGAGCGCACGGTGTCGCGGAAGGAGCCGATCATCGTGGACATGCCGATGACCATCCCGACGCCGACCATGAGCGCCGCGATCGCCACCGCATGCCGGGATCGGGCAGCGTCGAGATGCTCGAGACCGAGACGCGCCACGAGGGGCAGACGCCGGACGACCGGCCTCATGGCGATCGCCAGGAGCCGCATCGCGAGGGGGATGAGTCCCGAGCCCCCGAGGGTCCATGCGAACGCCGCCGCGAACCCCGCGACGGGGAACCCCCCGATGGCCGGCCAGGTCCCGAGCCAGGCCGCAAGACCGCAGAGGGCCGTGCCGACGAGGGCCAGTCCGGCGGGCCAGCGCCAGTCCGTGTCGGGGGGCTCCGAGGTTCGCATGGCGATCCCCGGCGGGACGCGACTGGCCTGCCAGGCGGGTGCCACGGAACTCAGGAGGCTCAGGGCCGTTCCCCCGGCGACGGCCAGCAGGCACCCCGCGGGGTCGAGCGCGAGGCCCGGCTCCGAGGTCGTCACGTACAGGGTCTCGATGGTCCGGTGGATGA
>JBIIHZ010000112.1:0-6296 GCA_044235265.1 Candidatus Sericytochromatia bacterium | reverse complement strand
TGACCTCGGTCTCATCCCGATACGCCGACGGATCGTCAGAGGTCGAGTGAGACCCCACCCGGTACGTCAGCGCCTCGATGAGCGTGGGGCCCCCACCCTGCCGGGCCTTCTCGGCGGCCTTGCGGGTGGCCACGATGACGGCCAGGATGTCGTTGCCATCGACGAGCACGCCGTCGATGCCATACGCCGAGGCCTTCATGGCGAAGTTTTCGGAGGCCGTCTGGACCGAGCGCGGCGTCGAGATGGCCCAGCCGTTGTTGCGCAGGAAGAAGATCGTGGGGGTCTTGTAGACCCCGGCGAAGTTGAGACCGACGTGGAAGTCGCCCTGGCTGGACGCGCCTTCACCGAAGTAGGTCAACGTCACGACGGGATCCTTGCGCAGCTTGGCTGCCCAGGCCGCACCGACCGCCTGCGGCAGCTGGACCGTCAGCGGACTCGAGATGGAAACGATATTTTTGTGCCGGAAGGAGTAATGCACCGGCATCTGGCGGCCCTTGGTGACGTCCAGGGCGTTGCCGTAGCACTGGTGGGCGAGTTCCTGGATCGTGACACCCCGCCACAGGTAGCATCCCTGCTCGCGATAGCACGGAAAGACCCAGTCTTGCGGCTCGAGCGCACAGGCCGACCCCACGGTCGCCGCTTCTTCACCGGTACTGGCCAGGTAGAACCCGAGCCGCCCCTGGCGCTGGAGCATGAACATGCGCTGGTCGAAGGCACGGGTGAGAACCATCGTGCGGTAAAGGGCACGCAGGTCCTCATCGGAAAGGTCCGGCATCGTTGCCGGATCGGCGGTATCGTCCTCGCGAAGGACGGTGAAGGGGGCCGTGGGCCAGGCCCCGGCTCCCCCCACCTTGAATTCCACCAGGCTCATCGGGTTGGGTCTCCTCTCGGACAGCCTGTCAGGCAGGCTGGCTTGCGTCATCGGAAGCGAGTGAACGCCCTTGTTGTTCGAGAATGCCGCGGATGAAGAACTCCCCGGCGCGGTAACTGGAACGGACGAGTGGTCCGCTCGCGCAGTACAGGAAGCCGGCGTCATCGGCCCAGCGCTGGTACTCGGCGAACTTCTCGGGGGTGATGTAGCTGTCGACCGGCAAATGCTTGCGCGACGGTCGGAGGTACTGGCCGAACGTCACGATCTGGCAGCCATAGTCGCGCAGATCGCGAAGGGTCTCGAGGATCTCGTCGTCGGTCTCACCCAGGCCCACCATGATCGAGGTCTTGGTGAACACCTTCGGATCGATCCGGTGGATGTCTCCCAGCACCTTGAGACTCTGGGCGTACTGGGCCCGGCGATCACGCACGCGCGGCGTCAACCGCCGCACGGTCTCGACGTTGTGGGCGACGACCTCGGCACCGGCCTCGACGACGGTGCGCAGTTGCGAGACGTCGCCCTGGAAATCGGGAATCAGGACCTCGACGATGACCTTCGGCGTGCGCGCCTTGATGGCCCGGATCGTGGCTGCGAAGTGACCCGCACCCCCATCGGGCAGGTCGTCGCGATCGACCGAGGTCAGCACCACGTAGTCGAGGCCCATGACCTCGACCTGGAGGGCCACCTTGGCCGGCTCATCCGGGTCGAGCGGGATGCCATCCTTGGCCGTCTTGATGTGACAAAACCGGCAACCCCGGGTGCACGTGTCCCCCATGAGCATCATGGTCGCCGTACCACCACCCCAGCACTCGCCGATATTCGGGCAGGATGCTTCCTCGCAGACCGTGTGCAAGTTGAGGGCCCGCAGGTTCTCCTTGATGGCGAGGTAACGCTCGCCGGCCGGGGGCCGGATCTTGAGCCATTCGGGCTTGCGGGTGGTCTCCATGGGTTGCTCGCTTTCACCGGATCGTTCCCGACCGGGCGATCGCCCATGATCGGTACCTTCCATGCTACCGACACGGAAGCAGGACGTCAAAATAGGACCTCCGGGCAAAGTGGAAGGGCCCGGACCATCCGGTCCGGGCCCTTCCTGCCGTAAGCCGTGCGGATCAGAAGAGGCCGCTGGTCGAATGACCGGCCCAGCCGACCAGCCGGTCGAACACGAGGGGTAGGGCCGTGAGCAGGGCGACGGCGACGGCCCCGACCGGCAGGGCGGCGCGCAAGAACCCCGGCAGGTCCGTCTCGGCCGCAGGCTTCGCCTCGGTGCCCTCCTGCATGGTCATCACGAGGATGGGGCGCAGGTAGTAGGCGACGGACGCGATGGAATTGAGAATCGCGATGAGCGCGAGCCAGCCATGGCCGGCTGCCAGGACCTCGGAGAACAGCGTGAACTTCCCGAAGAAGCCGACCGTCGGAGGCAGCCCCATCATCGAGGCCAGCGAGACCCCGATCACGAGCGCAAACACGGGGTTGGACCGACCGAGACCCGCCAGATCCTCGATCCGGGTGCGCTTCTCGCCAGGGCCCGACCACGCCGTGAGGACGGCAAACAGGGGCAACGACGAGAGGACGTAGGTCGCGAGGTACACCAGCATCGCCCGGGCCGAGTGACCGTGTCCCCCGAGCGCGACGATGCCCATCAGGAGATAGCCCGTGTGGGCGACGCTCGAAAAGGCCAGCATCCGCTTGATCTCGGTCTGAGCGAACGCGAGGGCGTTACCGACGGTCATGGTGAGAATGGCCAGCACGGACACCAGATCGACCCACTGCGCATGGGCCGGCAGGAACGCCGTCCCGGCCACCCGGATCAGGAAGCCGAAGCTGGCCGTCTTGACGGCAGTTGCCATGAACGCCGTGATGGGCGTCGGGGCACCCTGGTAGACGTCAGCCGCCCAGGCATGGAACGGAACGGCGGCCACCTTGAAGCCCATGCCGGCGAACAGCAGCAGCACCCCGACGAGGGCGAGCGGCAGTTTACCCGCCTCGGGGTGGGCCAGGAAGTGACCGATGGCGTGCAACTCGACCGAGCCGACCATGCCGTAGATGAGGGCGATGCCCATCAGGAGCAGGCCCGAGGCGAATGACCCCAGGAAGAAGTACTTGAGGGCGGCCTCGTTCCCGGTGACGGACTGGCGACGCGCACCGACGAGGACGTACACCGCGATGGACATGACCTCGACGGCGACGAACAGCGTGATGAGGTGCGTGCCGGAGACGAGCGCCACCATCCCGGCCACGGCGAAGAGCAGGAGACTGTAGACCTCCCCGTGCTCCATCTTTTCCTGCGGGAAGTATGCCCAACCCATCAGGACGGAGCAGAAAGCAGCCCCCAGGATGAGCAGCGTGAGGAACGTGCCGAAGTTATCGACGGCGACGGCTCCCCCCAGGATTTGCTGGGAGTAGCCACCGGGATAACGAAGCCAGGTCACGGCCGCGAGAGCGGCGGACACGCCCAGCGTGGCCAGCGTGAATCCGGGAAGGAAGCGGGACTGCTGCTCGGGCAGAAAGACCTCGAGCAACATCAGCAGGAGGCCGCCTAGCCCGAGCGCCAGCAAGGGCGAGAGCAGGAACCACTGTTCGAGGGGCATGGACCTAACCTCCGTGCGACGCGTGGGCCGCCGCCTCGTTCGAGGCGGGCACGACGGCCTTCTGGATGGGAGAGAGGATGGCCTGGACGCTCGGATCGATGCGATCGAGGACGGGCTGAGGCTGGAACCCGGTCCAGATGATCACGAGGACCATCGGCACGAGAATGGCTGCCTCACGCAGGGCGAGATCCCGGAGCTCGGGCGCCGGCTTGGCCCCCTTGGCCGGCGCGGCCACGCTGCCGAAGAAGGTGCGCGCGATCATCCACAGCATGTAGCAGGCGCCCCAGATGACGCCGGTGGTCGCCACGACCCCGAGGCCCCCGTTGCTGGCGAACGCACCCATCAGGATGAGGAATTCGGCCACGAAGCCATTGAGACCGGGGAGGCCCACGGAAGCCATCGCGATGATGAGGAACACCGTGGTCAGCCAGGGCACCTGGCGAGCAATTCCCCCGAACTGGGCGATCGCCGTGCCACGACGCTCGGCGAGCATCCCCACGAGGAGGAACAGGCCCCCCGTGGCGAGTGCGTGCGCGAGGAACATGAACACCGCACCGCTCCAGGCCTGCGAATCGAGCGAGAAGACGCCCATCAGCAGCAGCGCCATGTGCGAGATGGAGCTGTAAGCAAGCAACCGCTTGAGATCCGTCTGGACGAGGGCCAGCCAGGCCGCATAGATCGTCCCGACGAGGGCCAGAGCCATCAGGCCGGAGCGGGACGACTGGGCCGCCACGGGGAAGAGCGGCAGTGCGAAACGCAGGATGCCGTAGACCCCGATTTTGCCCATCACCCCGCTGAGCAGGAACGTGACGGGGGTCGGCGCCTCGACGTAAGTGTCGGGGGCCCATCCGTGGAAGGGGAAGAGACCGGCCTTGATGGCGAAGGCGAAGACGAAGGCCCAGAAGCCGAGCCACATGGCATTGCCAGCGAGCGGCGTCGCCATCAGGTCAGGCAGGTCGAAGGACCACTGCCCCGTGACGTTCAGGTGATGGGCCCCGACGCCAAGGAGGGCGACCAGAAGGGGAAGCGAGCCCACGAGCGTGTAAATGACGAACCGCGTCGTGGCCTCGAGGCGCTTCTCGCCCCCCCAGCGTCCGACGAGGAAGAAGGCGGGGACGAGCATCAGCTCGAAGAACACGTAGAACAGCAGGGTGTCGAGCGCGAGAACCGCACCTGCCATCGAGCCGGCCAGCGCCAGCATGCTGGCGTGATGGAAGCGCTGATGGTGACTGACGTCGCGCGAGGCGAAGAGGGCCACCGGTGTGAGCAGGGCGATGAGCAGCACGAGCACGAGGCTCAGGCCATCGACGCCCAGGTGGAAGTGCACACCCGCGGTCTTCAGGAGCAGCGCGTTGACCTCGAACTGGGCCCCACCGAGTCCCGTCTGGAAGCTCGAGAGAAGCGTCAGCGCGAAGACGGCCTCGATCCCGGACGCCACCAGGGCGGCGATCCAGGAGGCGCGGACATCACGCACCGGCCAGAGGGCGATACCGAGTCCAGCCACCAGCGGCCAGAAGATGAGAAACGAAAGAATCAATTGGTCCATGTCGGCAGTCCAGATCTTGCGTCAGTGACCGCCGCCCGCACCGGAGAAGTGCGACGACAGCAGCAGGGCGAGCAACGAGAGGCCCACGAGCATCATGAGGGCGTAGTGCCGGACGATACCGGTCTGGAGCGTGCGCAGCATCCCCGCAACCCCGGCGTAGGCACGGGCCGAGAGCCCCATCGAGCCCGAGATGACCTCGTTCTCGACCACGTTCCGGACGAAGAAGGTCGACACCCAGAGCAGCGGGCGAATGAGCATCGCCTCGATCCACTCATCGAGGAACCACTTGTTGCGCAGGACGTCCCACCAGGCAGCCGTGACCGGCTCGCTGGCCGGCGTGGCGCCGCCGTAGCGGAAGAACGCGACACCGATCCCGGTCGCGGCGACGAGCACGCTCAGGCCCATCAGACCGAACTCGAGCGACGACGCCCCCGAGACCTCGGTCTCGTGCAGCACCGGGTGCAGCCAGTGGGCGAAGATCGGGTGAGTACCCGTCAGGACGTGGGGCACGCCCAGGAACCCGACGACGCAGGTCCCGATGGCCAGCAGCACGAGGGGCAGGGTCATGACCCAGGGGCTTTCGTGCGCATGGTCGAACTTGCCCTGAACCCGCGGAGTACCGAAGAACGTCAGGAAGAGCATCCGGAACATGTAATAGGCCGTGATGCCAGCCGTCAGGAGCAGCACGCCATATGCGACGTGATGGCCGCGGACGAAGGCCTGCCAGAGGATCTCGTCCTTCGAGAAGAAGCCCGCCAGCGGCGGGATACCGGCGATCGCCACGGTGGCGAGGAGCATGGTCCAGAACGTGATGGGCAACTTGCTCTTGAGGCCGCCCATCTTCCAGATGTCCTGCTCTTCGTGCATCGCGTGGATGACCGAACCCGCCCCGAGGAACAGGAGGGCCTTGAAGAACGCGTGCGTGAAGACGTGGAACATGCCGGCCGAGTAGGCCCCGACACCGGCACCGACGAACATGTAGCCGAGTTGCGAGACCGTCGAGTAAGCCAGCACGCGCTTGATGTCGCGCTGCGTGATGGCGATCGAGGCGGCCAGGAAGGCCGTCAGCGCGCCGAGCGTGATGATCATCGAGGACGCGATGGGCGAGAGATCATACACGAAGTGCATGCGGGACACCATGTAGATGCCCGCCGTGACCATCGTGGCCGCGTGGATCAGGGCCGAGACCGGCGTGGGGCCGGCCATCGCGTCCGCGAGCCAGACGTGCAGAGGCACCTGGGCGCTCTTGCCCATCGCCCCGATGAACAGGCACAGACCCGCGATGGTCGCG
>JBIIHZ010000110.1:0-6339 GCA_044235265.1 Candidatus Sericytochromatia bacterium | reverse complement strand
GAGGTTTCTCCGCGTCTGAGCATCGAGGTGAAGGTGGTCATCGAGCACCACGGTCCGGACGCCCGTGAAGGCGATCGCCTGGTCGCGACGGGTCTCGCGGGCGTACACGAGGACCTGATGGACGGCCTCGCGCGCGAGGGGGCGATCCTGGAGGCCGAACCCCTCGAGGCTCCGGACCTGGAACGCGTCGCAAAGGCGCCGCTCGAGCACGTCCGGGGCGAGCCACTCCGAGGCGACAGGCGTGGCCGGCGCGTCCGGGGGCAGGACCTCGTCCCAGCCGTCCCCGAGGAGCGTCCCCCCTCGGCGAGTCGGCGATCGACCCCAGGCAGCCGCCTCGAAGGCCTTGCGAGAGAGTGGCACGAGCAGCTCGCTGGGCTGGATCCGGGCCAGTTCGGCCCGCAACTGGGGCTCCCCCTGGCACTCGGTCGCGACCAGCTCCCCCGTCGAGAGATCCCCGTAGGCGAGTCCGAACCGGTCCTGCCGGCGCGATACGGCGGCCAGGAAGTTGTTGCGGCGATCGGCGAGCAGTCCGCCCTCGACGACCGTCCCGGGGGTCACGACCCGGACGACTTCCCGACGGACGAGGCCCTTGGCCTGGCGGGGATCTTCCATCTGCTCGCAGATGGCCACACGGAAGCCCCGTTCGATGAGTCGCGTCAGATAGGTCTCGACGGCGTGATGCGGCACCCCGGCCATCGGGATGCGGCCATGTTCCCCGGCATCGCGCCCCGTGAGCGTCAGCTCGAGTTCGCGCGCCGCGAGGACGGCATCCTCGAAGAACATCTCGTAAAAGTCGCCCATCCGGTAGAAGAGCAACCACTCGGGGTGCTCGTCCTTGAGGGAGCGATAGTGGGCCAGCATGGGGGGATAGGGCGCGCTCATGGTTCCATTGTAACGCCCCGGGGGGGGCTTCTAGCCGTTGGCGCGCTTCTGCACGGCGAGGGCTTCCTGGACCTGGCTCGGACGGCAGTAGTTGAGCTCGACCAGCAGCTCACCCAGCCACATGTAGCGCCCTCGACGCGCCAGTTCCTGCTGACGCCGCAGGGCCGTCTCGAGCTGGACCTGGGAGATGATGCCCTTGGCGACCATGTACTCGCCGAACCGGAACTTGCTCTTGGTCTCGCGCAGATTGTCCACGCCCGTTTCCTGCGTCTGGAAGCGGATGAGGCCCTGCTGCTGCAATTCGGTGACGGCATGGCTGAACCGGTCACCCAGGATGTTCACGAAACCACTGATCTCGAAGAGCGAATGCTGGCCATTGACGCGGGCGAGCACCTTCCAGGTGTCGGCCTCAGCGCTGACGCCGCGCAGGGCCGTGTTGGCCTGGATCGAGCGCAGCGTCATCTTTCCCTTGTCCGTGAGCTCCGGTACCCGGCCCATCGGACCGCTCGCACCGGCACCGCGGGGTCGGGCCACAGAGTTGCCCCCCATGGAGGTCTGGATCGTGTTGCGATTCTGCTGGAACGGGTTGGCCGGGCCGAGCGGCTGGGTCGTGGAGGCCACCGGAGGTGCAGGCGCCTGCGGGGCAGGGAAAGGCGGGGGCGCCGCGGAAGTCGGCACCGGTGAGGGAGAGGGGGGGTAATGCGCTGCCTGGGGCGCAGGCACGGGTTCCGGCGGGGGCGGGGCGGCGATCGCCGGGCCCTGCAGGGGCGTCACACCCGTGGCGGGTGCCATCGGGCCCGTGCCCGGGCGGGGTTGCAGGGGGCCCGAGTGAGAAGCGACGGAGTGTCGCAGCAGGGCCATGTTGTCCGCGAAGGCCTCGAAGTCGGCCTGACGATGCAGATCCTGGGGGTCCTTGAGCCGGACCACGAAGTGTCCGGAGCGCCGTTGCAGCATCTCGGCGAAGGCGCCGAGGCCCTGCCCATGACCGCTGGCGGCCGCCACGATCCGGCCCCCGAAAAAATGGATGGCGAAGCGTTCGGGGCCATCGAGCATCAACTCGGCGTGCACCTTGGCCGCTTCCAGGAAGCGGATGACCATTTCGAGGCGAAACACCGTGAGGTCGCCTGCGAGCGTCGGATATGCCATCGGGGATGCCCAGCCTCCGGGTGGTCGCACGGTGCCGACGTCGAATGACGGTTCGGCTCTCGCAGATTATACACATCCGTCACGCGTCTCAATCGTCCCCGAAACGTGCCGGATGCGTAAGCTTCGACACAGACCCCGTTATGTCAGGCTGGCATCATGGTGGATGCATGAGGCACTCCAGGCGGCCTCGCGAGGCGGGGTCTCGCGGTCCGGAGTGGCCGGAGTCGAGCAAAGGAACCATGGCCTCCCGCTACGAGAAGCAGATCGAGAAGCTGCTGCAGCACGTGAAGCGCCTTCACGGGCTGATCGAGGAGCGGGGACAGCAACTCAAGTACTGGCAGAGCTATGCCGGTCAGCTACGCGAGGAACGGCAGCGCCTCGTCTCGGCGATGATCTCGGGGATCCGGCCCGTGCTCTCCGACGTGGCCCGGAAGCACCGCGCCGTCCGGGACGAGAACCTCCGGCTCGCGCAGTACATCAAGAACCAGGAAGCGCTCCACGAGAAGCAGAATCTGCAACTGAAGGCCCAGCTCCAGTACGCGCTGGGTCGGATCGACGATCTGTCCCTCGAGCGCCGCCAGTGGCGCGTGGGGATCCAGCAGCGACAGCAACAGATCTGGTCGGGGCAGGAGCGTCTGGATCAGGTCGAACGAGAGCTGGCCACCCGGACGGCCCGCCTCACGGAAGGCTTCGAGGCCGAGCGCAAGCGGGCCCGCGAACTCGAGGAACGCCTGGCGATCGCCGAGCAGCAGATCGAGATCCAGCATCTCCAGTGGCAGGACCTCGTCAAGGAACGCGACGATCTGGGCAAGCGGCTCGAAAGTTCCGAGCGGGCCCTCGAGATCGCCCAGCGCACGCTCAGCGACATGCTGGCCTCTCAGCAGACCTCCATGGGACGCGAGGTCGACCACCTGCGCGCCCTCGTGGTCTCGCTCCAGGAACAGACCGAATCCCTCCGGACCGAGGTGGCCCGCAGCCACGAGACGATCGAGACCCAGGAACGTTTCATCGCCGTGTTGCGAGGCGAGGGAAAACCGGGTATCCGATCCTTGACCGAGCGACGGCGCCCGGTCGAACCGGGCCCGGAGGACCAGCAGCACAGTGGCTAACACCCCTCACATCCTCGATCTCATCCGGGACAAGCGCGACGGTCGCGCCCATTCGCCCGAACACCTCCGCTGGCTGGTCTCCAGCCTGGGGGACATTCCCGACTACCAGCTCGCATCCTGGCTGATGGCCGTGACCTGCCGCGGCCTCGACCTGGACGAGACCGCCATCCTGACCGAAGCCATGGCTCACTCGGGCACGGTACTCGACCTGTCGGACGTCCCCGGACCGCGGGTGGACAAGCACAGCACCGGCGGGGTCGGCGACAAGGTCACCCTCGTGTTCGGTCCCCTGCTCGCCACGCAGGGCCTCACGGTCGCGAAGCTGTCGGGGCGAGGCCTCGGCCACACCGGGGGGACGGTCGACAAGCTCGAAAGCATTCCCGGTTTCCACTGTGACCTGCCCACGCCGCGGTTCAAGCAGCAACTGCGCGACCTGGGGGTCGTGCTGGGCAGTCAGAGTGCCGAACTCGCTCCGGCCGACGCCATCCTGTACGCCCTGCGGGATGTCACGGGCACGGTCGAGAGCATCCCGCTCATCGCGGCTTCCGTCCTCTCCAAGAAGATCGCTGCGGGGGCCGACCTCATCCTCATCGACGTGAAGACCGGCCAGGGCGCCTTCATGCAGGACGAAGCCGGGGCCGAGCAGCTGGCGCGGGCACTCATCGAGGTGGGCGATCGCCTCGGCAAGCGCGTCATCTGTGCCATCAGCGAGATGGGGCAACCCCTCGGCAACGCCGTCGGGCACGCGAGCGAGGTCGAAGAGGCGATCGCCACCTTGCGCGGCGAAGGGCCGCGCGACCTGACCGATCTCTGCGTCGAACTCGGGGCCATCCTGCTCGTCGCGGCCGGCAAGGCCGAGTCGCGGGAGGGCGGAGAAGCAGCCCTGCGGCTGGCGCTCGAGGACGGCTCGGCCCTCGAGCGCTTCCGTCAGGTCATCGTGTCCCAGGGAGGAGATCCCCGGGTCATCGACGATTTCGAGCGGCTGCCAAGGGCGGGGGCATCGGTGCTCGTGCCGGCTCCCGCCACCGGGATCGTGCAGGCCCTGGATGCCCGGGCGATCGGGATCGCCGCCAAGGTGCTTGGCGGTGGACGCGAGCGCAAGGGCGCACGCATCGACTGGGCCGTGGGCGTCGACCTGGTGGCCAAGGTGGGGGATCGTCTCGAGGCAGGCGAGCCACTGGCCACGCTCCGCGTGAACGATCGCAGCCGCCTGGACGAGGCGATCGCCCTGGTGCAGTCGGCCTGCACGCTGGGTGACGAGCCGGCGTCGCCACCTGCGCTGATCAAGTCCTTGCTGGGCGCGCTATAATCAGGGCGATTCCCGAGCCCGGGTGTCGGAGGAGGTTCCCGTGCGTCCCCTGAATCGCGTGTTCTTGCTCGTCATGGATGGTATGGGCGTCGGTGCGGCTCCGGATGCCGAACGCTTCGGCGACACGCACGCCAACACCTTCGCCAACTGTGCCCGGGCGGTCGGGGGACTGCGTCTGCCGCATCTCGAGCGACTGGGGCTCGGGCGGATCATCCCCATCGAGGGGATCGCCCCCGTGGAGGCGCCCCTGGCCAGTTTCGGCAAGATGGCCGAGCGATCCCCCGGCAAGGACACCACCACGGGGCACTGGGAGATGTGCGGGCAGATACTCGATCATGCCTTCCCGGTCTTCCCGGAGTTCCCGCCCGACATCATGGAGACCTTCGAGCGCGAGACGGGCCGCGGCTGGCTCGGAAACCACGCGGCCTCGGGGACCGAGATCCTCGACCGGCTCGGCCCGGAGCACCTGGCCACGGGCAAATGGATCGTCTACACCTCGGGCGACAGCGTCTTCCAGATCGCGGCTCACGTGGACGTCGTGCCGCTCGAGGAACTCTATTCAGCGTGCAAGCTCGCGCGTCGCTTGCTCGATCCCTTGCACGTGGGACGGGTCATCGCGCGTCCCTTCCAGGGGCAGCCCGGAGCCTTCGAGCGCATCCAGTCGGCGCGTCACGACTATTCCGTGCCGCCCAAGGGTCCGACGCTGCTCGATCACGTGGTGGCCAGCGGCCGCGAGGTCATCGGGATCGGCAAGATCCATGACATCTTCGTCGGTCAGGGCGTGAGTCGATCGCTTCCGACGGGCTCGAACGCCGAGGGCCTCGAGGTCACCCTGCGCATGGTCCACGAGGCTCCCGCAGGATCCCTGGTCTTCAACAACCTGGTGGATTTCGACTCCCGCTACGGTCACCGCAACGATCCTGCCGGGATGGCCCGCTGCCTGACCGAGTTCGACGCGGCGCTCGGCGAGATCCTGACGGCGATGCGACCGGACGATCTGCTGCTGCTCACGGCCGACCATGGCAACGAGGCGACTGACGCCTCGACCGATCACACGCGCGAGTTTGTTCCCATCCTGGCGCACATGCCCGGTGTCCCCGGTCGTGACCTCGGTATCCGGACGGGCTTCGGAGACCTTGCGGCCACCGTGGCCGAGGCCTGGCGGCTCGAAGGTGAACTCGTCGGCACCAGTTTCTGGCAGGCCATGCATGGCCTGGTCCCTGCGGCCTGATGGTCGCGCCCACCCCGCGAAGGAAAGGAACCCCATGCCCGATCTGAACGATCTCAAGCTCAGCGTCGAAAAGCTGGCCCAGCAGGCCAGGGAGACGGCCGAGATTGGCGTCACGCTCATCCGTGAGCAGATCCACTCGATGGTGCCGGATGCCGAACTCGTCGAGCGCATGAAGCAGATCGAAGCCGTCTTCGATGCCCAGGTTGCCGAGGCTCAGACCGAACTCGTGAAGGGGCTCGAGACGATGCGCGCCAGCCTCCAGGGGATTCTCGGGGGTGGGGAGACCGGCCCGTCCGCGCCGGCCGACGAGGCGCCTGCTTCCGGCGCTGCCGAGGCACCCGCAGAGGAAGTCACCACGGCCTGACGGTTTCCCGTCGCCAGCTTCGGGGGCCCGGTGCGCATGCAACGGGCCCTCTTGTTCGGGGAAAGGCCTTCATCTAGCTTTCATCCAAGCTTTTCCTGATCTTGGGGTGGATCGGGGTCCCATGTGGCCATAGTATCGGTGGTAATCGCTTTTCAGCCGGAGAAGACCCCACGATATGGCCGACTTCATCGGATTCACCCGCGACCCCTTTCCTGCCCCCACCCGCCTGCCACGGTCGTCGGGCCAATCGCGCACCGACATTCCGGGCGCCCCCGTGACCGGGTTCGACGCTCCCGTG
>JBIIHZ010000109.1:0-6341 GCA_044235265.1 Candidatus Sericytochromatia bacterium | reverse complement strand
CCTGGCCTCGACGCGCGATGGCCTCGCGATCGCCTCCCTCGGACAGTGGCTGGCACAGCGCTTCGACGTGCTGATCCTCGACCCCCGCGGCGTGGGCGAGAGCGGGAGTTCGACCGACGCCGGCCCGGCCGGGTCCCTCGACGTGCTGGCCGCCTGCGCCTGGCTCCAGGGGAAGGGCCACGACACGATCGGGGTCGTGGCCGAACACGAGACGGCCTTCGCGGCCATCCGGGCCGCGAGCGAGCAGCGGAGCTTCCAGGCCCTCGCGCTGGTCGCACCCCCGGCGAGCAACCGCGAGCTGCGCCTGAGCGCACCGGGCGGCCTCGACGGACGCGGGGCGTGGTCGCGGACCCTGCTCGGCTGGGCAGGCGGTCCGAGACTCTCCGTCGGCCCGGAGGTGCGGCTGATCGAAGAGGTGCGCCGGCTGCCCTCGCTGCCCACGCTCTGGGTCGGATCCAGGGGCCGAGACGGGGAGCTCATCCGGCAGGTCTACCTGATGGCACCCGAACCGCGCAGCATGCGCCTCTACCCGGGTGACGGGGCCCCCGTCGCCTGGATGGACTACCCCGTGCACCTTCAGACTCTGTCCCAGTGGTTCGAGCTGTGCCTGGCCGAGGCCCGGAGCGGGTCGGCGGCGATCGCCACGGACAGCCCCCGGATCGAACCGGGGGCCGGGGTGTCCGGACCCTAGAACTTCGGAGGGGGTGGCGGCTCGCTCCCGCCGGAGGTCCCGCCTCCGAGTTCGGTGGACGACTGGACCTTCGTGAGGATCCGCGGGGTCACGATCAGGACGATCTCGGTGGTCTGCGTGTCGCCCGAGGTCGACTTGAAGAGCGCGCCCAGGAACGGGATCTCACCGAGCAAGGGAATCTTGTTGGCCGCGCTGGTGGAATCGGTCCGCTTGAGGCCCCCGATGACGATCGGCTCCTGGTCCCGCACCCGCGCGATGGTCTTGAGGGAGCGGGTGTTGACGATCGGGGTGCTGTTCCCGTTGACCGG
Source organism: Candidatus Sericytochromatia bacterium (assembly GCA_044235265.1). Taxonomy (GTDB): domain Bacteria; phylum Cyanobacteriota; class Sericytochromatia; order S15B-MN24; family UBA4093; genus JAYKJE01. The sequence goes on along the minus strand of JBIIHZ010000109.1, from coordinate 5,342 downwards.
TACCGTGCCACCGAGGACGCTGATCTCGGGCTCTACCTCGAGGGTGACGTAGCCGGCTGCGTCGATCCGCGGGGTGATGGTGAGGGTCTGACCGACATTGATGTACTCGACGGACTGCGCGACGTTGTTCTGCGTGGCCACCGTCTTGAGAACGGGAAACTGGTTGACGACCCTGACCGTCGCAGCCTTGCTGTCCTGGGCGACGACCTTGGGGCTCGCCAGCAGCGAGGCCTGACCATCCTTCAGGAGCGCATCGAGACGCAGGTTGAAGTTGGCCGTGAAGTTGCTGAGCGCATTGTAGGAGAACCCGATGCCCGCGGCGGCCTGGTTGCCAACCACGTTCCCCTGGCCGAATGTATCGTTGGGATTCTCGGCATTGAAACCCGTCCCGAACTTGGACCCGGCCAGACCGTAGCTCAGGCCGAGCTTGCGGGACGCGTTCTCGGAGATCTCGAGCATCCGGACCTCGATCTCGACCTGGGGCGTCGGGACGTCGAGGAGGGCCTTGATGGCTCTGGCCCGGTCGAGCACGTCTTCACCGGCCGTGACGAGCAGGGAGTTGGTCCGGGCGTCCTTGATGATCTTGAGCCCGGCTCCACCCGGGCCGGGAACGGACGCGCCGGCCTTGCCATCCGTCGGCGCGGAGGAGGTCGGATCGGTGCTCAGAGCCTCGCGCAGGATGGGTTCGACGTCTTCGACCTTGGCGTTGTCGAAACGCAAGAGCACGGTCGTCGTACCCGAGAAGCCCTTCTTGCGGAAGGCCTCATCGGTGGCCACCAGCAAGGTGGAGCCCAGGCGTCGGGCCGCAAGCCCCTTCATCTTGAGGACCAGTTCGAGGGCCTCGTCCAGGGGTACGGCACGCAGGTTGATCCGGACGGTCCCGGTGACGGACTCGTCGATGATCATGTTCATCCCGCCCTTCTTGCCCATGAGTTCGAGCAAGGCGCGGACGTCGGCATTCTCCATGCCGAGGGTCAGCAGGGTGGGGTTGGAGATGAGCTTGGGGCGATCGGAACCGACCGTCCGGTCCGCCAGCGGCTGAGGCTGACCTTGACCCTGAGCCAGCACGGGTCCGTTCAGGAGGGCGAGCGCAGCCAGCGAGAAACCGAGCGCCCTGCGGATCATCGGGTACCGTCCGTGGTGCCGAGCAGACGGGGGAAGCGACGGCCGTTGAGCATCAGGACGACTCGTCCCGATTCGATCTTGACCACCCGTGCACCATCCTCCAGCACCTCTCCGAGCTTGGCCTCCCGGCTCATCCCGTCGGCTTCGAGCAGGGCCACCTGCTCACGCCCGGTGTTGAGGACGCCTGCCAGGCTCCACCGGGGCACGACCACGGGGCCCCGGGCAGGCTCGTCCCCGGCCTCGGGCGGATCGATCACGAGATTGGAGACGGGGCGCCCGGAGGTGTCGATCGCGGCCATCATGACGGGCGTCCGCAAAGCCGTGGGCTTGCGTGGCGCGGCTGGCACGATCAGGCCCGCCGGGGCGGCAGGCTTGACGGTCTCGAGCGTGGCCAGCGGCACCACTTTCTCGGCATCCGGCAAGGTCAGGGGCACGAAGGGATCTTCACGCCCGGACACCTCGCGGGCCTTGCGCACGAGGTCTCGCATCCGCGTCGCATGCAGCACGTTGGGAGCAGCCCCGCCCCCTCCGAACTCCGGACTGGCGAGCGCCGCCTCGTTGACCGCCGACAGCCCCCCGCCACCGTTGCCTGCAGCCGCAGGCGGCGTCGCACTCGGCGCGGCTTCGGCTGCGCTGGCAGGGGCAATCCCGGGGGCGGCAGACACGGGTTCACTGAGGGGCAGGTCCCGCGCCATCAGCAGGCTGGCCAGACCGAGCGTGGTGAGGGCCGGGACGACCAGCACCTGATGCAGATGAATGACACGACGTTTCATGAGCCTTCTCACTGATTCAGCGCGTAGGTGGTCAACGTGAACGTGACGCCGAGGGGACGTATGCCCAGGGACGAATCCCCCGCAGGAGTCAGGACGGGATTCTCCACGAGCAGCACCCGATCGTACTTGCTGAACCGATCGAACAGGGCGATGATCGCAGGATATGTACCCTCTGCAGCGATCTCCACACTCACCCGGCCGACATCGCGGAGACTTTCTCGCTCGAGCGCGGTGAATTCCTTGGGCTGGAAGCGCCTGAGGCTGACGTGGACGCCCCGGAAGACCTCCGACAGGTCCACGAGCAGGGTGGGCAGCACCGTGGCACGGGTCGGAAGGCGATCCCGGATGGCCGCGACCTTCTGCTCCGCACGATCCCGGCGGGCCCGCACCTCGGTTTCCGTGGCCGTCAGCGAGGCCGCTTCCTCGAGTTCCCGCTCACCGGCCACCTTCTGATCCCGGAGTGTCACGAAGTTGTCCCACCGGGACATGACCTCGGTGTAGAAGCCCCAGAGCAAGAGGACTGCGGCGAGCAGCAGCACCCCCTGCCGCACCTCGTCCCACGTGAACGTCCTGCCGAATACCGTGATGGAATCCATCTCACGAGCCTCCCTGCACGACGTTGCACTCCAGCTTGAATTCGATCACGGTCTGGGTGCCGGAGACCGAGGCGCTCAGATCTCCGAGGACGGGCTGGGCGAACCGGGAGGAGTTCTGGAAGTTCGTCACGAAGTAGGCGATGTCCCGGTAATCGAGGGCCGCGCCCTCCAGGACGAGGTGACTCTTCTCGATCTTGAGGCCCCGCAACCACAGGCTGGTGGGCGTCAGGATCCGGACCTCCTCGAGCACATCCTGCCAGCCCTGCTCGGACTGGACGACCCCGAGCATCGCCCGGGCGTCCTCCTCGAGCTGGATGGCCTCGTTCTGGATGGTCTGGAGCTCCTTGGCCTTACCCTTGTTGGCCCCGATCCGCTGGTTGGTCTCGTCGATGGACCGCTGGAGACCCGAGATCACGAAACTGTCGAATACCGTCCCGACGATCTTGGGTGCGATGAGCGCGACCAGGCAAGCGAGCAACGGCGGGGCGAAGCTGATGACCAGATCGAGATCGAGCTCCGGTACGGCAGCCAGCCGCGTGGCCGGCTTGGCTCCGGCCAGGTTGATGTTGATCGGTCTCATGGCCCGAGCACTCCTCTCAGGGCGAGCCCGATCGCGACCGCCACCGTCGGGGCTTTCGCCTTGAGCGCCTCGGCATCGAACTCATCCTCGTCCCACGTGACGCGCGCGAGGGAATCGATGACATGGACCTGGATCCCCAGGCGGTTGGTGAGCAGCTGGTCAATGTTGCGGAGATTTCCGCCACGGCCGCTGAGCAGGATGTGATCGAGCGGATGGCTCCCTTGCGACAGGTAGAAGTCGAGGGAGCGCCCGATCTCGCTCGTGAGTTCGTTGAGAGCGGGACGCACGATCTCGGTCGCCTGCTCGACCTGGGGCTCCAAGCTCTCGTAATTCTGCGGATCGACATCGATCTGGTCGATCACGGAACGCGCCGACTCTTCATCGAGGCCGAGCGCGTTGATGAGCGCCTCGAGCAGCGACGAGAAGCCGATGGGGATCGAGCGGGTGAACCGGGGGACGCCGTCGACCACGATGCATACGTCCGTCGTCCAGCCCTGGATGTGCAGGAACGCAATGCTCTTGCCCTCGGGAAACTGCTCGGTGCCGTACACGGAGCGCATCACGGCGAACGAGGCCACGTCGACCGTGGGTACGTCGAGTCCGGCCTCGGCGAGGGCGGACTGGAAGCTGCCGATCAGGGCTTTCTGGGCGGCCACGAGGATGACTTCCTGCTTGGGGGCCCCGTCTTCCTCGACCTCGCCGACGACCTGGAAATCGAGGTTCACGTCGTCGATCGCGAAGGGGATGTACCGTTCCGCCTCGTACTCGATGACCTCTTTGAGCTCCGTGAGCGGCATCATCGGGAACCGGACGGGGCGGACGATCGTGCTCTGCCCCGCGACGGCGACGACGGCCTTCTTCGCCTGGATTTCCCATTCGTCGAGCAAGGAGGCAATGACCTGGCCCACGCTCGCGGGATCCGAGATCTCGGCATCCTGGACGGCACCACCGGGGGTGCTCGCCTCGGCAATGTTGACGAGGATGACCTCGCCGCGCTGCTTGCGGACCTCGGCCACGACGATGGTGTCCGCCGTGACGTCCACGCCGACGACCGTCTTGCCCTCGCTCTTCCCGAGCATCTTCTTCAGCAGTTCGCGGTAATCCATGGTCTCAGCCCCCGATACCCATCATTCGAAGATACCAGTTCCAGAGCGGATCTCCCGCAAACAGGGCGAGCAATCCGCCCAGAACAAGGGCAGGACCGAAAGGATAGGGCTGGCTGAGCCGCTCCCGGTGGAGCACGGGTCGCGCCCAGGGAAAGCTGAGCTGGACGAGGTCCCGCCCGGAAAGCCAGTACAGGACGAGCCCGATGACCGAGCCGGACATGAAGGCCGCCATCAGGCTGACGGCCAGTCCCTGAGGCATGACCCAGGCCCCCATCAGCATGGCGAGCTTGGCATCTCCCCGCCCCATCGCCGGGCGACCGAGCCACCACTCCGAGACGGCCTCGAGCACCCGGAAAAAACCGTAGCCGGCCATGGCCGCGACCGCGGCAGGAAGCAGGCGCCCGGAGAACGCCGCGACGCCCAGACCCAGGACCGTTCCCGGGAAGGTCAGCACGTCGAGGATCAGCATGGTCTCGAGGTCGATCCAGCAGATCGTGACCATGAGGGAGATGAACATCACCTGGGACACCACCAGGGGTGTCACCCGTCCGCCCGTGGCCACGACGAATGCGACCCACAGCATCGCGTTGAGCGCCTCGACGAGTGGATACCGCCATGCGATGGGCGCTGCACAGGCGCGACAGCGCCCGCGCAGCACGAGCCAGCTCACGACGGGCAGGTTGTCGAACCAGGCGATGGGCTTCTCGCAGGCCACGCAGCGCGAGCCGGGCCAGACGATGCTCTTCTCCTCGGGCAAGCGATGGATCAGGACGTTCAGGAAGCTGCCGACCAGCGCGCCGAACAAGCCCACGACCAGGGCCGTGAGCGGAAGTGGCAGGTTGAGGAGGTCCGTGGAATCCAACCCGTCATCCTTTTCCTGGGCAGGGACGGCACGCCAAGCTGTGACAGGCCCGCATCCGGGACCCTGATGCGGATCTTAGCGTGGGGGCGAAGCGGATGCCGTGAAGCTTGCACAATCGGTCAATCCGGCACGCGGACTCCGAGAGCGCGCAGGTTACGGGCAGCGATCGCCCTGAGAGGGCCTCGATTGGCCTGGTGAATGCCCCACCATGTTTCGATGGCCTTATCCTTGAGTTTGCCCTTCGTGTACATCCCTGCCACCATGTTCATCACCCTGGGGGGAGCCCCGGGCATGGACGCC
>JBIIHZ010000108.1:0-6362 GCA_044235265.1 Candidatus Sericytochromatia bacterium | reverse complement strand
CCCCTCGGCAAGCAGGGCATCGAATGCCAGCACCGCCACGTTGTCGCCAGGAAGGATCGAACGGCGCACCTGGAGAGCCCTGTCCTGGTCGCCGGGAGAGAGCGCCCGGACGGCCTGAGCAGCCGGGCCGTTCAACCGCTCCAGGACGATGGCCGTGTTTTCGCTGACACGCGCGTTCCAGGGAACGAAAACCACCTCGGGCCCCCCGGCTCGGACCGGTGATGACCCCGGAGGCGGAGGCACCTCCATGAATTGACCGGGCAACCCGGTCGGGGAGAGGGTTTGCCGGGTCGTGCTCGGCTCCGGAAAGATCGCGGAAAGGTCCGTCTGCTGCCTGCCCGGGAACCGCTGGATGGGGGAATTTCCCTGGATGAGCGGACTCGTCGCCCGACGGTACAGCTCCGTGGGCGAAGGAAGACCGAGCGAGGACGACCTGCCCAGTGGCGTGTTCACCCGATCGACACTTGATGGTGCTTCCGGACGGACCTCTGGAACCGTGGTTGCAGGTGCGAGCGGACCCGTACCCGCCACGCGATCACGTCCCGTGCTCGCTCGAGGAGAACCGATGGCCTGATTTCCTGTCACCACGCGGACCACCCCCTTCGAGAAGCCAGGATAGACGTCATTCCTTCCTTACAGTACGTGCCAGGAACCGGACACTTGCAGGATGCAATCCACTTTTAATCTGCAGCGAAATGATCCCGAAAGGAACGAGCGCGGTATCCTGGAACGGTCAGGAGTCGTGCACCCGAAAGGATGACCCGTCGTGCCAACCCAAGACGTCCAGCTCCTCGAGGGAGACCTGCCCACCGCGCTGCTCGAGCGGCTCCTCACCGTCTCCGAGATCGCCCTCGACACCGAGACCACGGGCCTTAACCCGCACCGCGATCGCCTCTGCCTGGTCCAGATCGCCGCGCCGGACGGCCTCGTGATCGTCCTGCGCATCACGGGCAAAGACGCCCCCAACCTCGTGCGACTGCTCGAGGCCGAACGTCCCCTGAAGGTCATCCACTTCGCCCGCTTCGACGTCGGCATGCTGCGTCATCACCTGGGTGCCCGCACGAACGGGGTCTACTGCACGAAGGTCGCCTCGAAGATCGCCCGGACGTTCACCCAGAGCCACGGCCTCAAGGACCTCGTGAAGGAACTGGCCGGCGTCTCGCTCGACAAGTCCCAGCAGACGAGCTACTGGGGCGCCGACGACCTGACGCCCGCCCAGCTGGCCTACTCGGCCAACGACGTGCGCCACCTGCTCACGTGCAAGGCGAAGCTCGACACGATCCTGGCCCGGGAAGGCCGCACGGACCTGGCCAGACGCTGCATGGCGCACCTCGAGACCCAGGTCGAACTCGACTTGCTCGGCTACCAAAGCATCTTCGACCACTGAGACGGATGTGATCGGGGTACCTGCACCGGCGTACCGGCACGATTAAACTCGTGAAGGTCACCGCTTCGCGAGGTCCAGCCATGTCGATCCAGGGTCCCGATGTCTTCTTCCGGCGCGTCTCGGACGAGCGCCGTCTTCCGGTGCCCGTGGTCGAACATCCTCCAGAGCCCGGTCCCACGCGCGAACAGGTGTCCCGCTGGGTCCGCCAGGAGCGTCGGCGGGTCTTTCATGACCGCATCGGCTGGCTCATGGTCATCGCACTCGCGGTCGGTTTCCAGCTGTCCTGGCGACAGAGTTACCTCGGCGAGACACCGTTCGAGTTCTGGACGGCCTCCGCTCCTGCCCTGTTCGGTCGGGCCTGGGTCCTCAGCTTCCCGCTACCGGTGCTGCTGGCGGCCCTGCGACTCGCGGACCTCGACCAGGTCATCCGGATTCCCTTGCGAGTCGGTCTCCTGGGGTGGATCGTGACGGTGGCGGCCCAGGGCCTCATTCACCGGGCGGACTTCCTGGCCCAGGCCTCGTGGGTGACGGCCTACGCCATCGGGTTGCTGCCCATCTGGGTCTTCGCGGAACTCGGTGGCGCCCTCCGGGAAGCCGTCCGCCGGGCCGAGACCCGTGCCGTCGAGCAGGCGATGTCTCATGGAGCCGACCACTTCCGAAGTGAAGGCTGAACGCTAGTCGCGGGGTCGCAATCCCGCGACCAGGGCGACGGCACCGAACATCCGATCGTGAACCCGGACCGCCTCGAACCCGACGGCCTCGAACCGGCGCGCCAGCTCACGCTGATCCGGGAAAGCCTCGCTGGACGTCGGGAGGTAGCGATAAGCTTCCTGATCGCCCGACATGAGTCGTCCGAGCATGGGGACCAGGAAGCGTCCGTAAAGCGCATTCCCGAGCCTGAAAAAGCCGATGGCAGGCTTGCCCGTCTCGAGCGAGATGAACATGCCTCCCGGTCGAAGCACGCGCAGGGCTTCTTTCAGGGCTGCCTCGAGGTCAACGACGTTGCGGAGGCCGAAGCCCACCGAGACGGCATCGAAGCTCGCATCCGGGAAAGGCAGGGCCGTCGCATCGCCCTGGATCCAGTGCACGCCCGCCCCGACCGGATGACGCTTGCGGGCGATCTCCAGCATGCCCGGCGAGAAATCCAGGGCCTCGACCGTGCCGCCCGGTGCCGCATGCTCGGCCCACAGAGCCGCGATGTCCCCGGTCCCGGTGCACAGGTCGAGATACGCCCCCCCTGCACGGGCCCCGGCCAGCCGGACCAGCTGACGCTTCCAGGCCCGGTGCCGCCCGAACGTCATCCAGTCGTTGACCTCGTCGTAATGGCCGGCGATGCGATCGAACATGGCCTGAACGTAGGCAGGCTTATCCTGACGGGTCGGAAGGCTATACGCCATGAGGAGCCAGCTCCACCGTGACGAGACTGTGCTCGCCGCCGGCCATGCGAGCGGCCTCGACCATCCGGTCGAGGTACGCCTCGAGTTCACTGCGGACGGGACTCGAGGGATACACCTCGAGACAGCGCCTCGCCATCTCGGCTTCACGCACCAGAGCCGTCGCCGTGTCGGCCAGCACGGCCGGATCCGTCAGGATGGCGGACAGCTCGGGCGTCAGCTCGACCGGATGGGGATCGAGCAGCGCCCGCAGACGCGGCCCGCGCTCCGGATGTCTCAGGGTGAGGATCACGGGCAAGGTGAGTTGACCGGCCAGCAGATCCTGACCGACGGGCTTGCCCGCCGTGATCGCATTCGCCGAGAAATCGAGCAGATCGTCGTACATCTGGAACAGGCGCCCCAGATGATACCCGAAGCGACGGGCCTGCTGCACCTGGTCGGGCGCGTGCCCGCTGAGCAGGGCGGCCCCCTCGCATGCCAGTTCGAACGGGCCGGACGTCTTGAGCGCGACCCGCTCGAGATACTCCTCGAGCGTCACATCGAGGCGGTACCGCTGCTCGTCCTGCTGGAACTCGCCCTCGCAGAGACCGGACAGGACCTCGGCCATGCGCAAGTTGAGCGCCTGGACCCCCAGGCCGGCGATCAGACCGCACGAACGGCTCAGCAGGAAGTCGCCGGCGAGCACGGCCGCCTTGTTGCCGAAACACGCGTGAACGGCCTCGACACCACGCCGGACCTCGGCTTCATCGAGGATGTCGTCGTGGATGAGCGAACCGACGTGCAGGATCTCGACGGCCTCGGCCAGCCGCTCGTGGGCCTCGAGCGGCTCCTCGCCCCCCAGTCGCGCGATGAGCTGGACACACCGGGGACGGATGGCCTTTCCATCGACCCGGAGCAGGTGGCTCGCCGCCTTGAAGAGGTTCTCTCGCCGGCTTTCGACGCGAGAGACGAGCTGGTCCCGAAAAGTGGAACGGAGCGAGGACGCATTCACGGCGTCACCTCCTCGAGGTGCAGGGCCCGGACCCGGCGAACCAGATCCTCGAGCTGGACGAGATCGAGCGCCTGGGTCGCATCGCTGCGGGCGCAACTGGGGTCGGGATGGCATTCGACGAGCAAGCCCTGAGCCCCTGCAGCCCGGGCTCCGAGCGCGAGGGGCAGGACGTAAGGACTGGAACCGGCGGCGTGACTGGGGTCCACGAAAACCGGGTACGCGGACATCTGCCGGATGAAGGGGATGGCCTGCAGGTCGAGCGTGAACCGCTTCAGGGGACTGGGCGTCCGGATCCCGCGTTCACAGAAGATGACGTACGGAGCCCCGGCCTTGAGCAGGTACTCTCCAGCCCAGAGCCACTCGAGAGGAGTGGCCGAAAGCCCCCGCTTGAGGAGGACGGGCTTGCGTAGCGCGGCGACTCGCTGCAGGAAGTGCGGGTTGTGCATCTGGCGGGCACCGACCTGCAGGACGTCGAGCATGTCGGCGATCGCCTCCATGTCCCCGGTATCGACCACCTCGCTGATGGCCCGCAACCCGTGGCGATCGCAGGCCTCGCGCAACCACCGGGCCGCCAGGAGGCCGGCTCCCTGGAACTGTTCGGGGGAGGTCCGGATCTTGTGGGTACCGCCCCGCATCCAGCCGAGCTTGAGCCGGGCGAGGCAGGATGCCACCTCTTCAGCGACTTCCGGACTTTCAACCGAGCACGGCCCGGCGATCACGTCCGGATAGCCACCCTCGAAGGGCCAAGGAGCGTCATCGGACGTGTAGCGCCGGACGCGCCGGGGAAGTTCGACCGTGGGCTCGACGACCGCGACGGCCGGATCGGAGCGCAGCGCATCCTCGATGGCAAAGGGCACGAAGGGATCTTCGACGAGCAACGTGGTGCCTTCGCCCAGCACGCGAGCCTCGAACCCGCTCCGGACCAGCCAGGCCCGGACACGAGTGGCTTCCCGGGGATCCAGGAGGGTGACGAGCACGGTGGCCTCCGTTCGTTGCAGGGCCGCGATGGCCGCAAACGAGTACTGGAGCCAGCCTAGCACAGAACAGGCTCAACTTTCAATTCTTTTTGAAAGTTCAGAAATGTGCCAATATGGGCTCTGGGATCTCGTCCGGAGTGAGCCGCATGACCCTGTCTCCCCATCCCAGCTGTCAAGCTGCCGTGTGGCGGGCCACCGAGCGCGCCGCGGCATCCGGTGTCGCGATGTGGGTCGCCGCCGGGGCCTCTCTGGGCCTTCGCGACCCGCTGGCGCTGGTACGGTCCTCGCCGAGATCCGTCCAGATGGCCTTCATGAATGGCGATCGGCAGCGCGCCTGGCTCGGGCTGGGCTCAGCCGACGATGTCGTCGCCGGAACGCGCGCCGAGGCCCTCGCGTCGCTGGATGAGGTCCGGCAGCGCCTCTCCCGGATCGAGACGGCCGGCCTGGCCTTGCGCGACGAGATCCGGTATCTCGGCGGTCTCGCCTTCGACGGAGATGGTCCTGCTCATCCCGACTGGCCGGCCGGTACGGCGGCGCGATGGATCTTGCCCTCCATTCTCGTGAGCTGGACCCCCGGAGCCGATCCGGACGCCTTCGCGACGGTGATCGTCCCGGTGCATCCCGGGGACGGTCCCGAGGTCATCATCTCTCGCCTGGACCTCCTGTTCGACGAACTGGTGCAAGGCGGTGCGCGGCTGGGGCATGCCACCCGGAGCGGTGAGGCCGAGCAGGCGCCCCTGACGGCCGCTCGCCAGGGCCAGTGGTCGGCACGCAGATCCCGGTCGGGGCGGCGAAGCCTGTCCACGACATTCTTCCCCCCCGCCCGTCAGGATGGTCCGGAGCGCGAGGACTGGATCCGACGGATCCGGCGCGTCGTCGGGCGCCTCGACCCTGCGAAGAAGGTGGTTCTCGCGCGACAGATCGCCCTGCCGACGGCAGAGCGTCTCGATCCGTGGGACCTGTTCACCCGCATCGATCCGGCGACGGGATCGCATCGCTTCTGCTTCCGCTTCGACCGCGAGCGCACCTTCCTCGGCGGAAGTCCCGAGCGTCTGGTCCGCCTCGAGGGGGATCGGCTCGAGAGCGACTGCCTGGCCGGGACCATCGCGCGGGACCCTGACCCGGTGCGGGACCGGGAACTGGCCGGGCGCCTGCTGGCGAGTGACAAGGACCGGCACGAACACGCCCTGGTGCGCGAGTTCCTGGTCGAAGCACTGAACCCGCTCTGCCGCACGCTGAACGTCCCGGAATCCCCGAGACTCCTCGGCTTGCCTCACCTGCACCATCTGCACACTCCCGTCCTCGGCATCATCCTGCCGGACATCTCGCTTTCGTCACTCGTGGGAGCGCTCCACCCGACCCCGGCGGTCTGTGGGACACCCCGTGAAGAAGCACTCGACCTGATCCGCGAGACGGAGTCGACCCCGCGTGGCTGGTACGCCGGGGCCATCGGTCACGTGGGGGTCGGGACGCTCGATCTGGCGGTGGGGATCCGGTCGGTCCTGCTCGGTCCGGACCGAGCCACGGTGTTCGCGGGTGGGGGCCTGGTCGCGGCGAGCGATCCCGAATCCGAATTCGAAGAGACGGAACGCAAGGCAGAGCCCTGGGTGCAA
>JBIIHZ010000107.1:0-6389 GCA_044235265.1 Candidatus Sericytochromatia bacterium | reverse complement strand
TCCTGAGCGGCTTCCGCCGGGACGACATCGAGGAAATCATGGACTCCCAGATCCGGAACATGATCGTGCGCGAGAAGATCGATGCCAGCATCTTCAAGACCCTGGCCCTGATCGCGCCCGCCTTCGGCCTGGTGGGGACGCTCATCGGCCTCATCCAGATGCTCCGCCACATGGAGAACGTCTCGGGCATCGCCCCGGCGATGTCGACCGCCATGACGGCCACCTTCTACGGGGTCGTGGCGGCAAACCTCGTGTTCCTGCCGATCAGCGTCAAGCTGACCCGACGAACCGAGACGAAGATCCAGTTTTACCGGATGCTCCTCGACGGCCTGCTCATGCTGGCCGACCGCCGCCCACCGTACTTCATCGAAGAGAAGATGAGGTCCTACCTGGCCCCTCACCAGCGGCGCCAGTTGCCGGTGCTCCGCGACCAGATCCGTTCCTGAGGCCCGCAACCTCTGAACGGTCGTGGTCCTCGGGGCCTCGGCATGGCATGGTGACCCCGCCAACCCCGGGATGCGGAGGACACCCTCATGATTCACCCACACGGTCCGGCCAAGCTCACGCTCGCCGAGGCTCCTGCCGGACGCCTCGGCGAGACGCTGCTGATCCGGGGGCGCCAGCTGGGCCTGCGCATGTGGGACGAAAGCCCGGCCACCACGCCCAAGCCCGAGGCGACGCGCCCCTACGAGACCGTCGGCTACGTCCTCTCGGGACACGCGAGGCTCGTTCACCCGGGCGGGACGCTTGACCTGGGACCGGGGGATTCCTACCTGGTGCCCCGCGAGACGCCTCACCGCTACGAGATCCTGGAGCCCTTCATCGCCCTGGAGGCCACGAGCCCGGCCCAGGCGCCCCTGCTGGTGGCCGAGCGAGAATCGTGAGCGTCACTGGCCCAGGACGAGGCTGAGCAGCAGCGGCCCGAAGATGATGATGAACAGGGTCGGGAAGATCAGGAACACCACCGGAAAGGTCAGCTTGAGCGTGGCCGCCTGGGCCCGCTCCTGCGCCTTCTGCCAGCGAGTCTCCCGGAGGATCTCGCTCTGGACCCGCAGGGTGCGGGCGATGCTCGCCCCCATGGTCTCGGCCTGGACCATCGCCACGGCGACGGCGTTGAGTTCGGGCAAGCCCGTGCGTCTCCCCAGCTCGCGCAGCGCCTCGGCGCGCGAGCGCCCGAGCTGGATCTCGCGCAGGGTTCGCTCGAGTTCCTCGCGGAGCGGGTTGGGTTTGCCCAGCTCGACGACCTTGGCCATGGCAGCCTGCAGCGAGAGTCCCGCCTCGACGCAGGTCGTGAGCAGGTCCAGCGTCGTCGGCAACACCCGCACGATGGCCGCCTGCCGGCGCTGGATGAGGACCTTCAGGCGCTCGTCGGGCAGGATCCACCCGAGCCATGCCGCGGCGAGCGCACCACCGCCCACGACCGGCCAGGTCAGTTCGAGGATCCAGCCGCCCCCGAGGAGCCAGCCCGCGGGGATCCCGATGGCCGCGAGGGCCTTCTGCGCCAGGAAGGTCGAAACCGCCGTGCCGTGATCTCCCGCCATCAGCAGCCGCTGCTGGACGCGAACCTCGAGTTCCTCGGCGAAGCGCCCCTCCATGTGGGGTTCGAGCCAGGCAAAGAGCCGCGGCAAGACCCCGCGAGCAGGAGGAGCCGGGGCCGGAGCGCTCGCCGAGCGGCCCCCGCGCGAGCGCCGCAGGCGCTGCTCGACCTGCTTGCGCGACTTCGGTTTGACGAAGGCCAGGACGCCCAGTCCCGCAGCGGCACTCACGAGAAGAAAGATCAGCAGGATCTGCACGGTCCCGTCCTCACACGTCGATCGTGACGATGCGGCGGATGACGTAGCCACCCGTGGCGACCATGACGACGCACAGGACCAGCATGGCCCACCCGAGCGGATGCGTGAACAGGACCGCCATGCGTTCCGGCATCAGGACGTACAGCAGGCAATAGAGCCCGGCGGGCAGCGCCGAGAGGATGTTGCCCGACATGCGCCCCTGGGTCGTCAGGGAGCGGATCTGACCCAGGAGCTTGCGCCGCTCGCGCATGGTGGCCGCCAGGTTCTCGAGGATCTCGGCCAGGTTTCCGCCCGTCTGGCGCTGGAGGATGATCGCCGTGCCGAAGATCTCGAGGTCCTCGTCCGGCATCCGGGCGAGCCAGCCCTGCATCGCGACGTCGAGGGCCATCCCGACCCGCAGGTCCTGGATCACTTCCCCGACCTCGGACTGGACGGGGTCCTCGAACTCCTCGACCACGGTCTCGAGGGCCTGCATGACGCTCTGACCGGCCTTGACGGCGTTCGCCACGGTCGAGACCATCGCGGGCATCTGGTCCTGGAAGCGCTGCATGTAACGACGGGTCCGCCTCGAGAGCGAGGCGCCCATCCCCGTCCACGCCACCGCACCGAACAGGGCCGCCAGGAAAAGGCGATCGGGCAGGCCGTTGCCCATCAGCAGTCCGAACACGGCCCCCACCCCCGTGAAGAGGCGCTGCCGGGCGAGAAAACGCTCGAGGTCGGTGCCCTGGCGCGTGCGCGCCAGCTGCTCGGCCGTCCGGTCGCGGTGCTCACGCCACCGAGCCGCCCAGGCCTCGCCCTTCGACCGGAAGACGGTCAGAGACACCAGGGCCAGGCTGACCGCCACGAGGAGGGCGATCAGCCAGGGACGGAGATCAACCACCCCTGGCCTCGTCCTCGGCCTCTTCGACCGGGACGCGCTTGCACCGGTCGAGATAGGCCACCATGTTCGCCTTCAGGCGCTCGAACATCCCCTGGTTGAGAGGGGCCCGGGCCTCGATGACGCCCCGATCGATGCCGGTGATGATCCCGCGGGCCGAAAGCAGGTTGATCGCCTCGGCGAGCAAGGGATCATCCGGCATGTCGCGGAACACCCGCGGCGCGCGGACCTCCAGCAGATCGGAGCGATCCATGCCCTTCTCGATGAGCGACACGACCTTGTTGAGCAGCAGGAAGGCCTGGATCCGCTCCACGGCATCGGTGGGCTCGAAGAGCCCGTACTGGAAGCCATCGACCCCCTCGAACAGACGGTAGCGACGCTCGAGCCGGATGGCTTCCTGGCGGAATCCGCCTCCCAGATCGAGATAGACGAGGATGCTGTCCTTGGGATCCTCGAGGCTCCGGTCGGCAAACTCCTCGTACGCCTTGATGCAGCGGGCGACCCACTCCACGAACTCCCGGCGGGTGATCAGACGTCCGAGGTCGCGCTGGACCACCCTGGGCGGCGGCGTGGGACGCGCCTCGGGCAGGGCAGTCGGCTCCGGGAGCCGATCCGCGGCCAGGGCAGGACCGGCGAGACCGACGAGCACGGTGGCCAGGGCAGGGAAGAGACGACGGGAATGCACGGTCGGAATCCTTTCAAGACGGTTGCACGACGGAGACGCGCGCGAACTGCTCGGACGCATGCGAGACGAGTCCGGTTTCCCGGAACCTCCCGATCACGGCCCCGCTCGCATCGATTCCCTCCTGGTCGAACACGAACAGGTCCTGCATGGCGATCACGTCACCTTCCATGCCCGTGATCTCGGAGATTCGCACCACCTTGCGCGATCCATCGCGCAGACGGGCCACCTGGACGATGACGTGGATCGCCGAGGCGATCTGCTCGCGGATGGCCCGGCTCGGCAGATCCATGCCCGCCATGAGCACCATCGTCTCGAGCCGGGCGAGGGCATCCCGGGGGGTGTTGGCGTGCCCGGTGGCCAGCGAGCCGTCATGGCCCGTGTTCATGGCCTGGAGCATGTCGAGGGCCTCGCCCCCGCGCACCTCGCCCACGATGATGCGGTCGGGGCGCATGCGCAGCGAGTTTCGCACGAGCTCGCGGATCGTGATGGCGCCGCTGCCTTCGAGGTTCGGCGGTCGACTCTCGAGCGAGATGACGTGCTCCTGGTTGAGCTTCAGCTCCGCCGCATCCTCGATGGTGACGATGCGTTCGTCATCGGGGATGAAGCCACTCAGCACGTTGAGGAGGGTGGTCTTTCCGGAACCGGTCCCTCCCGAGATGAACAGGTTCAGCCGGGACCTCACCGCACGCTCGAGAAACTCGGCCATCTGGGAACTGAGCGAGCCGTATCCGACGAGATCGCTGGCCGCAAGGCGACGCGACGAGAACTTCCGGATCGTCACGGTCGAGCCCGTGAGCGCCAGGGGCGGGATGATCACGTGCACGCGCGAGCCATCAGGCAGACGGGCGTCACAGGTGGGCGAGCTCTCGTCGACCCGCCGCCCGAGGGGGGCCACGATGCGGTCGATGACCACGCGCAGCTGCCGCTCGTCGGTGAACCGCTCCTGGGCCCGCACCAGCTTGCCGCCGCGCTCGATGTAGATGAGCCCCGGGCCGTTGACCATGATCTCAGAGACCCGGGCATCCTGCAGGAAGGGCTCCAGGGGGCCGTAACCGACGGCCTCGTCGGCGATCGCCTCCAGGAAGGACACCCGTTCGGCACGCCCGGCGAGCGGCACGTCCTCCCTCGCATCCAGGACCTCGGCAGCGACGTCGAGGACGCGGCGGCGCAGCTCTCCCTTGCGGGCAGGATCGCTCAGGTACTCGAGGGAGAGGTTCTGCCGCTTCAGGACCTCCACGAGCTCGCGGTGCACGTCCCGACGCAGCTCGAGGATCCGCGGATCCGGCGCGACCTTGCGATGAAGTGACTCGTCCGGCTGCGCGGGGCTGGCTGCGGGAGCCGCGGTCGGTGCCGACGCGGCCTGCGCCTTGCCGGGGCCGGGGGCGGGCGAGGGAGGCGCGGCCTGCGGAGCACGGCTGACCCAGGCCTTCAGCGAGCGCGAAAGATCCGTTGCCGGCAGGGCGGCCACACCCTGTCCGAGGCGAACGAGGGCCTGGGAAACCGGATTCTGGGGTGCTGACAGCAGCAGGGGCTGCCCACGGTTGAGGCTCTCGACGAGGGCCACGTTCGAGGGGACCTGCGCGATGAGCGGGCGCTGCAGATGGTCCGAGACGTCGTCCGCTCCGAGCTCCGCGACGGTACCGGCCCGGTTGAGGACGGGATGGACGCGGTCGACCGGATACCGCATGGACCGGGCGTGATCGAGGATGGCCCCGGTCGCATGGAGAACCGTGATGTCCGGCGTCACGACGGGCAGGACGGCGCAGGCGAGATCCCAGAGGGCCACCATCGGCTCGAGGGTGAGCCCCGGATGGGTGGTATCGACCACGATCCACTCGTGATGTTCCGCCAGCATCCCCACCAGCCTGGCGAGCTCCGAGGGATGCGGCGGCATCGTCTCGGAGGCGGGAGGGGCAGCCAGCAGCTTCACGCCCGAGGCGTGCTCGGCCAGCGCCTCGGGCAGGCCCTGGCGACGGAGGAGCACGGCGCGCCAGTGGCCCGGAGCGGGATCCAGGTCGAGGTAACTTCCCAGCGAGCCTCCGCCCCACCAGTCCGCGTCCCACAGGAGGGTCGACTTCTTCGTGCGGCGTGCCAGGGCGATCGCCAGGTTGGCGGCGATCGCCGACCTGCCCAGGCCTCCCTTGGCCCCGAATACCACCACCAGACGCGGAGCCACGGGCCTACTTCCCGAGGCCGGATTCGGGCAGGAGCGGCTGACGCTCGGCCACGGTGGGCGTGATCTGGAAGATCAGTTCGGTCGTCGAGGCCTTGTTCTCGTGGTTCTTGAACAGCTCCCCCAGGAACGGGATGGCCGAGAGGAGCGGCACCCCTTGCTCGGTCTGCTGGTCGTCCGACAGCGTGAGCGCACTCAGGACGACGGTTTCCCCGTTCTTGAGCTGCAGGGTCGATTCGGTCCAGCGCGTGGCCACCGCCGGAACCGTCACGTTGGGCAGCTTGATGGCGTTGGTCTGATCGATCCGTGAGACCTCGGGCCTGACCTTGAGGATGATGGTGTCCGAGCCCTCGAGGCGTGGCTCGATGTCGAGACGGACCCCGTAGGGCTTCCATTCCACCGAGATGGAGTTCTGGAGGATCAGGGGAATCGGGATCTCGCCCCCCGCGAGGAAGCGGGCCGGCTGGCCGCTGGTCGTCACGAGCGTCGGCTGGGCCAGCAGGCGCGCCTTGCGCTCCTGGACGAGCAGGTTGAGCTTGGCATCGAGGACGCCGCTGCGCGCCGGAAGGCCCAGGCGGAAGGGTGCGTTGGGTGGCGCCTCGACCCACGACACCCCGTCGGCCCAGTCCAGCCCCACGCTCGCGTCGTTGCCCCGCAGGATCTCGAGGATGCGTGCGCGGATGGTGATGGACTCGGTGCGGCGGAAGGACGTGACCTCGACCTGGTAGTTCCGAGGTTGCACCTCGATGACGTCGTCACGGTCCCGCCCCCGGGAGGGCCATACCAGAAAGTTCGTGACCCCGGGCTTCCGGGCCGAGACCAGGAGCTGACGGTTGCCCGGTAGCGCCTTGACGTCCACGA
>JBIIHZ010000005.1:0-19887 GCA_044235265.1 Candidatus Sericytochromatia bacterium | reverse complement strand
ACTCAAAGGAATTGACGGGGGCCCGCACAAGCGGTGGAGCATGTGGTTTAATTCGATGCAACGCGAAGAACCTTACCAAGGTTTGACATCCAGAGAACCCTGATGAAAGTCGGGGGTGCCGCAAGGAACTCTGAGACAGGTGGTGCATGGCTGTCGTCAGCTCGTGTCGTGAGATGTTGGGTTAAGTCCCGCAACGAGCGCAACCCTCGTTGCCAGTTGCCAGCGCGTAAAGGCGGGCACTCTGGCGAGACTGCCGGTGACAAGCCGGAGGAAGGTGGGGATGACGTCAAGTCATCATGCCCCTTATGCCTTGGGCTACACACGTGCTACAATGGTCGGGACAGAGGGCAGCGAGACCGCGAGGTGGAGCGAATCCCAGAAACCCGGCCCCAGTTCAGATTGCAGGCTGAAACTCGCCTGCATGAAGTCGGAATCGCTAGTAAACGCAGATCAGCACGCTGCGTTGAATACGTTCCCGGGCCTTGTACACACCGCCCGTCACACCACGAAAGTTTGTCACGCCCGAAGCCGGTGGGCCAACCGCAAGGAGGCAGCCGTCTAAGGCAGGGCAGATGATTGGGGTGAAGTCGTAACAAGGTAGCCGTACCGGAAGGTGCGGCTGGATCACCTCCTTTCTAGGGAGACATCGAGGTCTGCTTCGGCGAGACTTCGGAAGTCACTCAGGTTGAGGCGAACTCACTTACAGGTTACTCGGCAGTCCGGATGTTCTTCCGGAGGCTATCAAGCTGTCCAGTCGTCAGGGTCCGATGATCCTGGTAACGGGCGATTAGCTCAGGTGGCTAGAGCGCACCCCTGATAAGGGTGAGGTCGCTGGTTCGAGTCCAGCATTGCCCACTGCCCGGGGGATTAGCTCAGCTGGTAGAGCGCCTGCTTTGCAAGCAGGATGTCAGCGGTTCGAATCCGCTATCCTCCACTCACATCCCGGGGGTATAGCTCAGCTGGTAGAGCGCTGCAATCGCACTGCAGAGGCCAGCGGTTCGAATCCGCTTACCTCCACTGAATTCGAGAGGGGTGGTTCCGTGATGGAACCACCCCTCTCGCCTGTCTGACGCGGAAAAAGAGCGGGCCTGGCCCGGATATCCTACTTCTTGATGACGTGCCAGATTCCGAGGAACTTGTCCCCGGTCTTATCGCCGGCCTTCTTGTCGCCCTGCCAGAGATACAGGGGCCAGCCGTCATAGGCCCACTGATGTGAACCATCGTCGCGCGTGATGACCGAGAACTTGCCGGAAGCTTCGTCGTGCTCGTCAGCAGCCAGGGCAGGCCAGGCCGCGATGCAATCGCCGTTGCAGGCGCTCTTGCCCGAGTTCCGGGCGTCCTTGTCGAACGAGTACAGCGTCATGCCGTGGGCATCGACCAGGATGCCGCCCACGAAGGACGCAGGAGCCGCGTGATCGTGGTGATGGCCCTTGTCATGGGCTTCCGCCTCGTGATGCTTGTCATGCTTGTCCGCAGCAGCGCCATGCTTGGCATCTTCATGGTGATTCGCATACGCGGGGGCGATTCCCATCGCGAGAGCGAACACGACGGCAAGGTTCACGATCTTCAAATCGAATCCTCCTCAAAAGGTCTGGTGGATCCCGGAGCACCCGGTAATCTGGACAGCCTGCCCCATGGTTCCCCGTAGACCGTCACTTATAACGACGGTCGGACGAGCTCTCGCTCGACCATCCGTGCCAGATCGGACAGAAGGTCACGATCCTCGTCGCCGAACGTGCGCGGGTTGTGGTCCATCAGACACAGCGTCCCCACGGCGACTCCCGCCACGTCGCGGACGGGAATGCCTGCGTAGAAGCGCAGACGCCTGTCCAGGCAGGCGGGGGAATCCGCAAACTGGGGATCAGAGGCCAGGTCCTCGATGACGAGCAGCGCATCGCGATAGATCGTGTGGGCGCAGATCGAGACATCCCGGGGGCATTCCGTGTCGAGCAGTGGCGAAGGCGTCTTGACCCACTGTCGATCGGCGTCGATGAGGCTGAGGACGGCAACCGGACAATCGAATGCCCGCCGGGCCAGCTTCATGACCCTGTCGAAGCGAGCTTCGGGCAGCGTGTCGAGCAGGCTCAGAGCCTGGACGTGCTCCAGTCGACGCCCCTCGTCGGCTGGAGTCGAAGCCCTCGACCACCGGGGAATACGGCGCATGCGCCATGCCTCGAAGCGGGAACGCAGGTACTGGAGCGAACAGGGAGAGGTCACGACATCCAGCAGGTTGGCCCGCAAGCTCTGTCTCAACCAACCCGTTTCCTCCTGCTGCGGCAGGATGACCACGTTCGGCACCCCCCTCGAGATCGGGAAATGGGTCGGCGACGTGATGGCCAGCAACGGCTTCCGCTCGCTGGCCTCACCCGCCCCGGAACGGTCCTCGAGTTCGACGGGGCACAGACCACTCGACTGGATCGCCTCCACGACCATCCGGTGAACCGCCGGATCATCGACGAGCACGAGGACCTCCGTCGATGAAGGCAATCCATCTGGCTCCAGCCCCGTGTCGGCGGGGGCGTCGTCATCCCCGCCAGGGGCGGCCGCGGCCCTGGATACGGGCTCCAGCGTGATCTCGAGACCCTCGGCAGCCGCGAGGACCTCCAGGGAAGCCCCCGTCCCGGAAACCCTCTCCGTGGCCTGCACCACGAGCGCATCGACGGCATCGTCGGTTCGCATCGGATCGTGGTGAAAGAGGGCCAGACGTCCGACCCTCGCGCCGATCGCCACATCGACGACGTATTCGACGGTGCTGTGGCCCCAGCCGACCTTCTGCGGATATTCCGCGGACGTGTACTGGGTATCGTGGATGAGCAGGTCCGCCCCCGCGATGAACTCCCCGTGCCGCAGATCGCCTGGATGGACCTCGCAGACATCCGTCGTGCAAGAGGTTGCCGCCTCGTGACCGTGGGGTTCATGGTCGGTGGCATACACCATCGAACAACCATCGGCCTCGATGCGGTACCCCAGGGTCAAAGCGGGATGATTCAGGTTGAGCGTCGAGATCTTGACGTCATCGATGGTGAAAGTTTCCTCCCGGAGTTCGTGGAAGCGGATCGTGGCACCGAGCTGCTCCAGGCTGACTGGAAAATATGCGTATTCCATCTGACCGGCCAGGATGTCCCGCAACTGAGCCCCCAGACCCTGCGGCGCATAGATGTCCCACTCGTTGCCCGGCACGAACAGCGGCGCGAAGAACGGGATGCCCTGGATGTGGTCCCAGTGGGTGTGTCCCAGCAGCAGATGTCCCCGGATCTTGCCCGTCGCGTTCGCCATCAGGTGTGCCCCGAGTCCGTGGGCGCCGGTCCCGCAGTCGAAGACCAGCAGCGTGCCCCCGGCGGTCGTGACCTGGACGCAGGAGGTATTGCCACCGTAGCGCACCGTGGTCGGTCCGGGCTTGGCAATGGATCCTCGAGTTCCCCAGAAACGCACCTTCATTCCGGCCTCCATCCGCTGCAAGTCGCACCGCCTGTATGCCCCGAGCAGCCGGGAACTAAGCAGGACGGCCATGCCTCCACGACACGAGCTGTCCGTTCAACCGCGGACTCGACCCCCGGTATCCGGGCGTGCTTACCTCCGGGACACCGGGTACATGAGCCTGGGGAAGTCAACATGACGGGTGAGGCACGATGGGCACGCGATTCATCCTGGAGTCCCGGTTTCGCGGAGACGAGACGGTGCAGGCACAGCTGCTGAAAAACAAGCTGGCCGCCCAGGGCTACCGGTACCGACCGGCCATCAAGACGGAATCCGACGGCTCGCTACCGCGTTTCCAGCGCTTCGAGAAGAAGGCCCTCGAAGACGACAACCTGTCCGAGGAGACCAGCCGGCTCAAGGAATCGGGAGTCTGGGCCAACGTCCGTTCGCTACGCCTGGTCTGAGCATCGACGCAACCGACGGTCGCCACTCAGATCGATACCGATACCGTCCCGGCACGGGCCAGGTACTGGCGCAGGGCATCCTGAACCGGAGAATCCCCGAGCCATTCCCGCGGACGTTCGATGACGAGCATGGCCCCCTCGCGGGAGACCTGGGCCGACCACGGCCCGATTCCCGACCGGTCCCGGATATCGAGGGCCCTGACTCCCGCCAGGGCCTTCTGGAGCACGGGCTCGGGTGTCTGACGGAGAACCAGGGACAGATCGTCGAGTTCCCGCAGGGCCGTCATGACCGGACCACGGGAAGCCCACGAGAGCGTGACGGCGCCACCCGAGCGCATGGCCATCCAGGCCTCGAGGTCCGGGCGAAACTCGGCCAGGGCACGGCTGGCCCGCTTCTCGACGGGTCTTGCAAGCCAGGGGAAAACCTTGTCCAGCCCCGTGGCGGCGATCGCCGAGGCCGAATCCCTCAGATGCGCGATCGCCTGGGCACCATCCGTCACCTCGATGTTCCCGAGGCGATCGAAGTCCCTCAGTTTGCCCAGCCACCGGCCGATCGCCTGCCCCGTCTGGAGGGGGCGAAGCAAGCAGGCAAACAGGTTTCCGATGGCCGCGAACTGGATGAATGGAGCCGGTACGGGCACATCCACCGGGTTGACGACGGGGGCACTCTGACGCGGCACCCACGCGTCCTGTCCGGTCACGAGACCGGGACTCGAGGGCACGGCGGGAGAGGGCGCAGGTCCGGATGACCCGCTGGGAGGTACCGGAGAGGTGGGTGCCGGCACGGGAGGCTGGAACTGCGGGGCGATTCCGACCGAGAACGACATGGACACCTCCGACCGGGACGATTCATCCGGGTTATCCGGACCTTCACGCCAGCTCTGACCGGAATTAACCGAAACTTACCCCAGCGGGACTTCGAAGCGTCAGCGGGCCGGGGCCTGGGGCACCGTGGGTAGAGTCCCCACCCCGGTGGCAGGCAGCTCGACCGGTTGCCCGGAGTGGGCGTCGATGGCGACCGGAAGAGGCCCGTCCGGAGTCTCGAGCATCCAGACCGACCGTCCGACCTGGGGGTGCCGCGCGACCCAGATCAAGGTGGTCTCGTCGAGCAACACGGGGATGCCGCGTTGCGAGAGGTCGTCCATCAGGGCCTTCAGGGCCTTCGGGCTATCGACCGCAGGAGCCGCTGAGAAGTCCTCGTCGCGAGGAACCGAACCGGAGGACCACCCCCAGGCCCGGAGCCTATCCGGCAGCGGGGAGATCCGGGGAGCTTCTCCGAACACGGGCACGGAGACATCCAGCCACTCGGGACGGTCCCGATGCTGCCAGCCGACATGCCACTCGCCCCGCCCGAGAATCCCCGTGGCATCCGGCAAGGCGCGTGTGCTGACGACCACGAGCCGGTAACCTTCACCACGCTGGGCTCGCAGCACGGAAGAGGCCGCCGAGATTGCAGCCAGGGCGCCCCCGGGCGTCGCGGCGACGGAAGAGGAGGCCACCGCGGCGACCGGACCGGAGGGAGATGCAGAGATGGATGCCAGCGGGGGCAAGGCACTCGCCGAACCCACGTCGGCCTCGACGAGAGCCCAGTCCACGAGCAAGGCCTTCCGCGCACGGGTTCCCAGCTCGACGGCTTCGGCTACCTCGAGGAAACGCGGGGCCGACCAGCCGAGTCGCTCGCTCACCCACGCGACCCCCTCCGACACGCCCCAGGAGACGAGGCTGACGCCAACCGTGGCGAGCGCGAAGCTGCCCAGGTCGCCGCCCGGCGCGAGCGAGGTGACGGGATCGGGCACGTAAGGGGCCACTCCCGCGGGACGGGGCTTGCCCAGGAAATTGTCGAAGGTGAGCCAGGTCCCTGCCGGGATCGCCAGAAGGGCCACCAGGGCCTGACCGGTCGCACGCCAGGCCCAGGCGACGGACACGTCCCGCTCACGCTCCCCGTCGTGCGCCTGGCGCAACAGGGCGAGGTCATCGACGAGGACCGAGGCCGTCCCCTCTCCCCGGCGGATCTCGTACGATTCCGACGAGGGAGTCGTGACCCGGAGCAACTCGGCCTGGAAGGAACGGATGCGACCGCTGCGATCGTCGGGCACGTCCGCCAGAGCCGGGCGGGCGACTGCCGACCACCCGAAGAGCAGCCAGACCGCGACGCGCGACCCGGACCGGACCCCGGCCCGGATACGTGCCTCCCACTTTCGAGGTACACGATCCGCCTGACGCATGGTTTGATTGTAACACTGGCCCGGATCCGCTTCTGGGGGTTGCCCGCCATGACCGACCATTCGGCAATCACGACCGCCTACCAACGCGCCATGGGGTATCTCCAGCGGGGTGATATCGATGCTGCCGAGCCATGGATCGAGCAGGTGACGCGGTCTATTCCCGCCTGGTATGTCGAGGTCCAGGACACGGTCGCCCGGGTCGCCCGGGAACAGGGACGCTACGACCGGGCTGCGGCGGCCCTGAGCAATGCCCTGGTGGTGCATCCCGATCCCAACCGGGCCTATCACCTCGGTGAAAACCTGGCGGATCTCGGGGATGACGAAGAAGCGGCGCGCGCGTTTTCCCGTGCCGTACAGATGGACGTCTCCCACACGGACGCGCACATCCGTCTGGGGATGGTCCACCAGTCGCTGAACCGCCTGGAGCAGGCCCGCGGGTGCTTCGAGCGAGCGATTCTCAACGACCCCCGGGCGGCCGTCGCCCGGTACTACCTGGCCCTGAACTGTCTCGAGACGGGGGATTCCCGTCGCGCCCTCTCGCAGCTTCACTTCGTGCTGCAGATCGAACCGAACTATGCCCCCGCCCGGATGCTGCAGGGACAGATCTTCCAGCAGATCGGAGACCATCGCCAGGCGCTGGTGGAGTACGTGGCGGCCCTCGAACTGGGTGGCGGGGATACGGATACCTACCTGGCCATGGCGACCTCGTTCGAGGCGATCGGAGACCTCGGTCAGGCGGCTCGCGCGATCGAGAAGGCATGGAACGAGGACCGGAGCCTGGCAACCGACCTGCTCCGGGCGGGACAGATGCGGGTCCAGCTGGGGCACATCGAGCGTGCCGTGCAGATCTTCACGATCTGCACGAAAATCGATCTGACCGCCACGGGGGCGACCGAGGCGCTCGCTGACCTTCGCCAGCGATACGGCGAACTGCTCGACGAGATGGGACAGACGACCCCGAATCTCGGCGAGGGAAGCTTCAAGGCCCCGCCTGTCCAGACCAAGAGCCAGACGGCCCCGATGGACATTCGCACCCAGACTCGCCAGTTCGGGCAAGGCCCCAAGAAGGCGCCGCGAACGGCTCCCCTGCCTCCGCCCCCGGTCCCGACCCCGCCCCCGTCGACGATGCCCCCGGCCATCGATGACCTCGTGCGGGGAGTCCAGGATGCCATCCGGAATCCCCTGGACGGGCTGAACAAGCTCTTCGGACGCAAGGATGGCCGGAGCGACCGATGACCCTCGACTGGAAATGGCTCCAGGCCCTGGGGCCGACCGATACCGGTGAACTGGCCAAGCGGGTCCGGGACGATCTGCTCGCCTCGAGCCGGCTGGGGGCCGTCCTGGTGCGCCACGGGCTGGTATCGCTGGAAGCGCTCGATGCGGCGCTGGCCCGCCAGAAGCTTCAGGGCGGCATGCTGGGGCTCCACCTCATCGAGGGAGGCGCGTGCACCCAGGAAGAGCTCGACTGGGCCCTGTCCTGTCAGCATACGGAAACCATGACCGTGGCACGCTGCCTGGCGATGGGCTGGCTCACCGAGGCCTCCCTCGAGCGACTGGCGATCGCCCTCGAGTCGGGTGGCTTGCTGTCCCTGGCTCACGGTCTGCTCAGCCTGGGCTTGCTCACGCCGGCCCAGCTGGGTACGGTCATGGCCGAGCAGGATCGAGACTCCCGTCTGGGGCAATTTCTCGTGACGGCCGGGTGGATCACGGACTCCCAGCTCGAGCTCGGTCTGCGCAGACAGCTCGAGACCGGGGAGTTGCTCGGGGAAGCCCTGCTCGCGCTCGGGGCCTGCGAGCAGGAAGCCATCGAACGCGCCCTGCTGGCACAGGCCCTGCCCCTGGAGAGTGATTGACCTTGGCCAAGATTGTGATCTCTGGCTACTACGGGTTCGCGAACATCGGCGACGAGGCAATCCTGGCCACCCTCGTCCAGGAGCTCGGTGCCGGGCACCGTCTGGTGGTCCTGTCCGCGGATCCGACGACGACCTGGACCGAGTATCCGAGCCATGACGTCCAGGCCATTCCCCGGATGGATCCCGGTGCCATCTGGAAGGCCCTGGAAGGAGCCGACCTCCTCGTCAGCGGCGGTGGTGGCCTCATGCAGGACGTCACGGGCTGGAAAAGCATTCCCTACTACGGCCTGATCATGCTGCTCGCACGCCTGCGTCGGGTCCCGGTGATGGTCTTCGCCCAGGGTGTGGGCCCCCTGAACCGCCGCTGGTCCCGGTGGCTCGTCCGTTTCTTCTTCGGGCTGGCCGCCCGGATCACGGTCCGGGACCGGGATTCCGTGGCCTTGCTGGAAAAGCTGGGACTGCGTTCCGACCGGGTTCAGCTCACGGCCGACCCCGTCCTCTGTCTCGAACCGGATCCGCGCATGACGCGTGAATCCATCATGACCCGGGTGGGCCTGGATCCCTCTAAACCCGTCGTCGCGGTGGCCCTCCGCCCCTGGTGGGGCTTCACGGAACGCACGTTCAAGTGCGTGACGAGCGTGCTGGCCGAATTTGCTCGCGAACAGGGCGTGCAGGTGCTGTTCCTGCCTTTTCATCCCTCTCACGACGGTCGTCTGGCCCAGGAGATGTCCCTGGCCCTGGGCGAACGTCCGGCCGACCTGGCGGTCGCGAGTGCGCGGTGGCACTGGCCGCTGTCACCTGCCCAGATGCAGGGCCTCCTATCGAACGTCGACATGGTTTTCGGGATGCGCCTTCATGCCCTGATCATGGCCGTGTCCACCGGGGTCCCCGCCGTCGGCGTGGTGTACGATCCCAAGGTGGAACATCTGTGCAACCAGTGGGAACTGCCCCGGATCGATTCCGTCGAAGGTCTCCAGGATGATCACCGGCTGCTCGCCGTCCTGACGGAGGCCTGGAAAGACAGAGCCGCCCGACGGATGCGGCTCGCCGAGTTGAGCGAGTCCTGGCGGTCCCGGTCGAACGAGAACTTCACGCACCTGCGATCGCTCGTTCCGCCGCCGATCCTGCCGCTCCTGGACGACGATCTCGAGATGGAGGAACTGCTTCCGTGAGGGGAAACGTGCTCGGGTTTCCGGTCGATGCGCTGACCTCGGATCAGGCGCTGGAACGCGTCCATGAGGCGTGCTCGAACGCTCGGCCCCTGATCGTCGTCACGCTGAACGCGGAGATGAGCATGCAGGGCCTGAGAGATCCCGGGCTCGGACAGGTCCTGCGGGAGGCTGGCCTCGTGCTGCCGGACGGCTCGGGCGTGGTCTGGGCGCTGCGAAGTCAGGGCATCCGCGTCACCAAGCTGGCCGGCGTGGACTTTCTCGTCGATACGGCGGCGTGGGCCGCGCGTGAGAGCAAGCGCGTCTACCTTCTCGGAGGCGCTCCCGGCATCGCCGAGAAGGCCGCGGACGAACTGGTGCGGCGGTGCCCCGGTCTGCAGGTCGCGGGTGTCCGGGACGGTTTTTTCCAGCCCGATCAGCAGGACGAGGTCCTGGCCGCCATCCGTGAGAGCGGGGCGGACGTCCTCTGGGTCGCCCTGGGAGTGCCCCGGCAGGAAAAATGGCTTCACGCGCATCTGGCTGCCTCCGGGGCGCACGTGGGGGTGGGAGTCGGAGGCAGCTTCGACGTGCTCGCTGGCAAGGTGAACCGGGCACCGCTGCTCTTCCAGAAACTGCACCTCGAGTGGCTGTACCGGCTCATCCAGGAACCCTGGCGCTGGCAGAGGATGTGCTCGACTCTCCCGCAGTTCGCGTGGAAGGTCTTGATCGAGAAGGGGGGGGCCCGATGATCCGCATCCGGCAAGTATCCAAGACGTATACCAGCGGCGTACGTGCCCTCCACGGGGTGAATCTCGACGTGGCCTCGGGCGAGTTCGTGTTCCTGGTGGGGCCCTCGGGAGCCGGCAAGTCCACGCTGATGAAGCTGCTGTACCGCTCCGAGGTGGCGAGCCAGGGGCAAATCACCATCGGGGGGATCGATGTCGGCAAGCTACGAGGCAGTCAGATCTCCGTGCTTCGCAAGAAGATCGGGGTGGTCTTCCAGGACTACAAGCTGCTGCCCCAGCGGACGGTCTTCGAGAACGTGGCTTTCGCCCTGAAGATCCTCGGGACGTCCCGTGACGACATCCAGAAGCGCGTGAAGTCCGCCCTCGAACTCGTGGGACTGCGCGAGTACGGAGAGGTGCTGCCTCACGAGCTTTCGGGGGGCCAGCAGCAGCGCGTATGCCTGGCGCGCGCGATCGTCAACACGCCTCCCCTGCTGCTGGCCGACGAGCCGACCGGGAACCTCGATCCCGAGACCTCCTGGGAAATCATGAGGCTCCTGACCAAGATCAACATGCACGGCACCACCGTCGTCTGCACCACGCACAACAAGCTGGTCGTCGACAACATGCGGCGCCGGGTCGTCACCATCGACAATGGCCGGATCGTCATGGACCAGGCCAAGGGGGTTTACTCCGTTGGAGTCAATTAAGCGTCGGTTGCGCCAGCTGGGCTTCGTCTGGGAGGAAGCGCTCGTCTCGGTCTCACGCTCGCTGTGGATGAGCTGGGTGGTCATCGTGACGATGGCCGTCTCGCTCTCCATCCTCGGCGGCTTCTGGATGCTCTCGGAAGAACTCAACGACGTCGCCGCCTCGATCGGCTCGCGGATCGAGCTCATGGTCTTCCTCGATGTCGATGCCGATGCAGCCTCGACGGCACGCGAGGTCCGGAACCTCGAAGGGGTCCAGGAGGTCGAACTCGTGACCCGCGAGCAGGCCTGGGAAAAGCTGCAGACCGAGCTGGGGCAGGAATACGACTTCCGGGAACTCGTCGAAAATCCGCTCCCCGACACGCTGCGCATCAAGGTCGACTCTCCCGCCGAGGCCCCTCGTGTGGCCCGCGAGATCGGTCAGCTGGAAGCGGTCGAGGAGATCCGCTACGGCCAGGACCTGCTTGCCAAGATCGAGCAGGTGGCGCGGTTTACCCGGCTGCTCGGTCTGGCCGTCACCGGGATCCTCTTCATGGCGACCCTCGCCGTCACGGGCAACACCATCCGCCTGGCCATCCAGGCCCGGCGCCGCGAGATCGAGATCATGCAGCTCGTCGGCGCCAGCGCGACCTTCATCCACCTGCCGTTCCTGCTGGAAGGTCTGTTCTTCGGGCTCGGGGGGACCGTGATCACGGCCGGCGTGCTGTTCGCCTGGCGAACCTTCGTCCAGTCCCACCTCCGGGAGATTTTCCCCTTCTTGCCCATCCAGACCGCCGATCTCGAACTTCTGCTGCTGCTGGGCGTCCTGCTGGCCATCGGAATGGGTATGGGCATGATCGGAAGCCTGCTCTCGGTGAAGCGTCATCTCCGACAGACGGCAGGCTGATCCATCTCCGGGGGACTCGCCATGGCCCAGGCGCCTCGCAAGTCACGTCGCAAGAAGCCTCAGGCTGCTCAGGAAACGCCGGCACCCGTCACGCCCGAGCCGAAGCCGTTGCCACGCACGGTCGAGGAATTGCTCGACCATACCGTGGCTCCGGGAGATCCGTTCGTCCAGGCGGCGTTCGACCGGGCCAGCAAGACGAGCGCCCCTCTCGGCGGAGCGAGCGTCGGCTCGGATGGACCCGATTCACTCCTCGTCCAGCGGCGCACGCGACGCTCGCGGGTGATGAGTTTCGAGGTACACGGGATCGTCTGGAAGGCGGGTTTCACCAAGGAACTCTCCCAGACGCCCCTCGGGGCGACGCTCGGCCTGACCGAGCTTCCCGGAGGTGACCGGGAGGCCGGTGGGGCGATCATCCGCACGATCGACCCCGGCCTCGAGGCCGTCCTGCACGAACTTCCTCCCGCCGCGCTCCTCGAGGCCTGCGAGCTCATGTACGGGCGAACCCGGGTGCTCCAGCAACTCGCCCTGTACTACCTTCCCCGGGAAGGTGCGGCGCTGACCGGGGCGATCGCCGTGTACGGTGACGGCCCCACCTCACGGCGTCACTGCCTGTTTCTCCAGACGGCCATCAAGCGTCCCGACCCGCGCGTCCTGGACCAGATGCTGGCCACCTTCCAGGCTGCCCTGCCTCTCCAGCAGGCCGCCCCCCTGCAGGGGCCCCCGCCCGATTTCTGGAAAGAACTGGAACGCTCCTGGTTCGAGGTCAGGGCGACGTACCGGACCTCGGCTCTCGGTCAGGGCTCCGAGAAGGTCAAGCAGCAGGTGACCCAGCAGTTCGACCAGACCACCCGGCAGATCGACCGCGCCATCGTCGCGATGGATCGCGCCGGCGATCGCCTCGCCCGGGCGAACCTGGGGTCACGCTTCCTGATCGGCCTGACCCACGGGATCACCGGGAGTCTCAGCGGGTTCATCCGGCTGACGGACTCGCTTCTGGGGCGCCGTCGTCGCTGAGACTCTCGATCACGAGGTCATCGAACTGGACCCGGCTGCTGGCGGCGCGCAGGGCGAAATGGTGCGCAGTCGGGGCGATCACGGGGCTCTGGACCTCGACGGGAGCACCAGCCGGGCTCGTACAACGAAGACTGCCGCGCCAGCTGTCGATCTCGGCCGACATCCGGATGGGCACGCGAGCCGAGAAGGTGGCGTCCTCCTCGTGTAGCATCCGCCAGCCACGCCATTTCTGGGGCTCTCCGCCCTGGCACTCCCAGATCTGGAACCGGTCCGGCTTGACCAGCAGCTCCACGTAGTGAACGGGGTCAACATAATACACCGGCACGCCAAGGTCGCCGGTCGGCGGGAAGAAATCGGCGCGTGCCTCGATGGGCAAGACGGTGAGCGTCACCCGGTAACGGCCTGGCAGCTGACCGTCCGGCGTCCCGAAGGCCTGCCCGGCCCACCGTCTGAACGTGAGGACCGGTTGCGGACGGAGATCCCGGAACTCGAGCGCGAGCCCCCGCATCCCTGGAACCAGGGTCGGGGCAACGGCCCACAGCCCGCTCTGGAGCCACGGCCAGACCCCCGGGGCCGCTTCCGGACGCACGTCCTTCCAGAACCGGGGCCATGTGCCCGTCCGGAACTCGAAATCCTCCACGAGGCGCCCGGGGCCGCCGAGCAGCACGGAGCGGGTCGCCGTCCCGATGTCGGCCCCAGGGGGGACACTCCGGACGGCCACGGGCGGCGCGCTGACCGGACGGGGGACCACCGCCTCGGCCGGGGGCTCCACACCCACGGGCCGTGAAGGAACGGGTGCCCCGCCACCCGGCGGGGTCTCGCATCCCGTCAGCCCCCCCGCCGAGACCAGGACGGCGATGGACGCCGCCCGGAATCCGCGATACCCACCCGAACGCACGCTAGCTGCCATCTCGCCTCCCGGGTCCGCACACGGAAAGCATGAAAGGTGCGGGAAGCTCAGGCGAGTCCGTCTCGCACGAAGCTTTCCCCCCGGTAGCTGAGAGTCACGCCTTCCGGCTCGGTCGGTTGCAGGAGGCCACGCTCGATCGCCTCTTCGAGCACCTCCGCCCGCCACGGAACGTCCGGAAACATGCTCATCCAGGCCTCCTCGAGCTCGGAAAGACGATGAACGGGACGTTCCTCGTACCTTTCGCCGTAATAAGCGATGACGAGCAGCCGCTCGACGTCGAGTCGCGGTTCCTTGAGGGCCAACAGGCCTTCGAGCGTCAGATTTCGCCGGACCTTGAAGTCGGGTGCGATGCGGGGAAGCAGGGCGACGGCATCCGCCGGTTCAACGGCTCGTGCCGGGGGAAGGGAACCCTCGAGGGGCGTGTCCAGGTCACGGAGCGTTCCCTCGGCCTCGCTGGCCGGACCCGCCGGGCGACAGCGAAGCGGCTCCCCGCTCTTTCGCTCCACCCAGGCCTGCCAGGCCTGTAACTGGGCCTCGACGACTTCGAGTGGCCCCTCGTACTCGAACTCGCGATCCCCATCCCGCAATTTCAAGCGCACCCGGTCGTTCATCCGACGCCCCCTCCGGCTTCCTTGAAAGCCAGCGCGCGCTGGCGCAACTCGCGACCGTGGTCGATGGCGGCAGGCGAGTGGGCATCGCCCGAGGCGAGATGCGCCAGCTGGCTCACCTGCTGACCCTCGTCGAGCCGCGTGACCGAGAGCGTCGTACGACCGCTCTCGACCAGCTTCTCGATGCGCCAGTGGGAGTCGGCGACCGCCGCGATCGCCGGCATGTGCGTGATGAGCAAGATCTGACCGCGACGTCCCAGCTGGGCGATCTTGCGCGCAACGACCTGCGCCGCTCGCCCGGAGATCCCGGTGTCGACCTCGTCGAAGATGAGCGTGGGGACGGCATCGTCCCGCGTGAGCACCGTCTTGAGGGCCAGCATGATACGGGCGAGTTCCCCGCCCGACGCCGTGCGAGCGAGCGGACGCGGAACCTCTCCGGGGTTGGCCGCGAGAAAGAACTCGACGGCCTCGGCCCCCTCGGCTCCGACCTCGGCCTGCGGACGCAGCAGGACCTCGAAGCGGGCCTCCTTCAGCCCCAGATCGGCCAGTTCCGCGTGCAAGGCCGTCTCGAGCCTTCTTGCCGCCTCTTCCCGGGCCCGGGTCAACCGGGAGGCCACCCCAGCGAGTTCGATCTCGAGGGCAGCGAGTTCATCAGCGAGCCTTCCACCGCGGGCATCGTCCTCCCCGAGAGCTCCGAGGTCTCGCTCGAGGCGGCCATGGTGAGCCCGCGCCTGGGCGAGCGTGGGACCGTACTTGCGCAACAAGGTCTGGACATGATCGAGGCGCTGGTCGATGGCCTCCAGGCGCTCGGGATCGGGTTCCAGCCGGTCCTGGCGATAACGGACGGTGCGGCTGGCCTCGGCGATCGCTTCCCGCGCTTCGGTCAGGTTCCCGAGGACGCTCTCCAGCGCGGGGTCGAGGGATGAAGCCTCCCGTAGCTGCCCCAGGACGCGTGAGAGGCCATCGAGGACGCCGGGCGCCTCGTCCCCACCCGTCAGGGCCTGACCGATGCGCCCGAGAGTCAGCTGGAGCGATTCGGCATGCTGGAGCAGCAGGCGCTCCTGCCGCAGCGTCTCCAGCTCTTCCTCGGACCCCACGTCGAGCCCCTCCAGCTCGGCAAGCTGGAAGCTCCAGAAATCCCGCTGACGTTCGCGTTCGGCGGCCCGCGCGACCCGTTCGGCCTGCTCTTCACGCAGCCGAGAGCGCCGGCCGTGAAGGCGAGCCACCTCCCGGGCGAGGTCTTCAGCCGGGGCCCCGGCGAAACGATCCAGCAGGCCGAGGTGCGCCCGGGAACGGGTGAGCAACGTATGCTCGTGCTGCCCGAGGATATCAACCAGGTGCTCACCGAGTTCGCGGATGGCCGCGAGAGGAACCTGGACACCCTCGACCCGGCACCGGGTCCCGCGAGCCGAGATTTCCCTCATGAGCGTCAGTTCCCCTTCCAGAGCCGGCTCGATACCGTGCTCGGTGAGCCAGTCCCGCAAGGGCGGCCAGTCATGCCGGAACCGGAAGGTAGCTTCCAGGAGGGCCCGCTCGCAGCCCTGCCGGATGACGTCGAGACCGATGCGCCCCCCCAGGATGGCACTGACGGCGTCGATGAGAATGGACTTCCCTGCCCCGGTCTCACCCGTCAGGACGCAGATGCCGTCATGGAAATCGAGCGTGAGCGTGTCGATCAGGATGTAGTTCTGGATGTGGAGTTTCAGGAGCATGGGGTCCTCGAAAGACTTGACCGGGGGCCAATCGCGCAATTGACGGGGCATGCAGGGCTTCTTGAAGGAATCCTTAACGAAAGTTAACACCCCCTGAAAAGGCGCGTCATACCTGCATGTGATCAACGTCGACATGTGAGGAAAATCACGAGAATTGACTGAAAAGGGTTGGACGTCGGAGGGTCGGCTGTTATGATACGAGGGAAGTCACACGCCGGAGACGCTTGCCAGACGCGACTCCTGCGGACACATTCTACCCATCGGACCCTGGATTCTCAGGGCCACTTTGAGGAGACTCAGCCAGGATGCCGCCAGTCAGCCAGATTCTCAGACAGACCCGCGAACGGCTCGGAATCTCGCTCGAGGAAGTCGCCCAGCGCACGTACATCAAGCTGCCTTACCTCGTCGCGCTCGAAGAAGGCGATGTCAGCAAGCTGCCGGCCCAGGTGTACATCCACGGGTACATCCGGCAGTACGCGAAGCTGCTCGACCTGTCGGGGTCCGACCTCGTGCTGCAGTACCAGCAGGATACGAGCAAGCCCCCCGTTATCGAGATGACGACCACCCCCGTGGCGTCCCCCGTGGCTGTGCCCGTGGGAGCTCCGGTCACGTTTCCCGGATTCTCGACCGGCCCCTCGTCCCCTGCGTTGCCGCCCCGGTTGAGCACGTCCGACCGTCCGGTCGCTGAGCTCCCGCAGTCCCGCCCCGTCGCCCTCACGCCGGGAGGGAGTGAAGGAGCCGGTGAAGCGCGCCTTCCCGCGTCCCCGACCGGTATCGACCTGCCCGGTCCGCGCCTCGGCGACGCCGTCGCCCGGATCCCGGCTGCCGTATCTGCACCGACCGAGGCCATCACGGGAGACAGACTGCCCCGCCCCGAGCAGCCCACCCGGATGGGCCGCGAGGTCGACCTGCCCGTCCTGGGTGGCACGCATCCCGCGGGTTCGGGACTCGAGATGCTCGAGGCGCGCAAGACGGCGTCCGAGATCGTCCAGAGCGCCCAGCGTGAGGCGGCCGAGTTCCGCAAAGCGGCTGATCAGTATGCTGACCAGGTGCTCGGCCAGCTGGCCGAGGAGATCGGTCGCACCCTGCAGATCGTCCGGAATGGCAAGGCTTTCTTGCAGAGCCGTCGGAAGCAGCGCCAGGCGGACCACGCCTGAGCCCCGGCTTTCCCGCACCGATGTGAGGCCCGTCCCAGGGAGGACGGGCCTTCGTACTGACATGAAACCGTGTGGCCGGTGCTAGGAGGTGGAGACCTGTCGGACGCGCTCGACCAGGCGCTGGAAAAAGCCTCCCCCCTGGGTGGGTGGTAGCTGCCCCTGGGTGAGCAGCGCACCCGCCAGCAGGTTGAGCCGCCGGGTCGCGACCGCACCCGGATAGTGGCTGACGAAGGGTCTCTGCTGGAGAACCGAGCGGACGACGACCTGATCGCGCTCGATGCAGCTCAGATACTGGATGCGTACTCGCAGGAAACGCTCGACAACGGTCGTCAGCTTGGCTGCCACGGCACGGGCCTCCTGCTCTGAATCGACCATGTTGACCAGCAGGGAGACCCGGGCCTCGGGATTGTGGGCGTCGATTTCCTTGATCATCCCGTAGGCATCGGTGAACGCCGTCGGCTCCGGGGTTGTCACCACGATGATCTCGTCGGCGGCCATGACGAAGTTGGTCACCGTCCGGCCGATACCGGCGCCGGTGTCCACCAGGATGAACTCGGCCTCCTGCTCCAGTTCATGAAGCTGCTCGATCACCGTCGCGAGGCGCTCGGTCTCGAGATTGGCGAGTTCGGGAATACCGGATCCGCCGGGAACGATGCCCAGGTTGTCACCGTATGGCACCAGGACTTCCGGGAGCGTGCGCCTTCCCCGGATGACGTCGACGATGGTCGACGGCGGGGAGATGCCCATCAGGACGTCGACGTTGGCCATGCCCATGTCGGCATCGAAGAGGATCGTCGAGCGCTTGCGGCGCGCCAGGGCGAGGGCGAGATTGACCGTGACGTTGGTCTTGCCAACCCCCCCCTTGCCGCTCGTCACGACGATCGTCCGCCCCATGGCCCGGTTGCCCTTCGGGCGGGCCGGGGTGACGCGGGTGACCGGATGGATCCGGCGCGCGAGTTCGCGCAGCTGTTCCGCCTGGTCGCCCATCAGCTTCTCTTCAATTCGTCGATCAGCAAGCGCACAACCGCATCCCGCTCCGCGACCTGGATGTCCTGGGGCACGTTCTGCCCCGTGGTCAGGTACGACAGGGGCTTCTCGAGCTGGGCAGCCAGAGCGATCATCGCCCCGAAGTTGACGGTCTCGTCGATCTTGGTGAAGAGCAACCGGTCGAGTCCGACGGGTTCGAAGGCCTCGACGACTCGCTCGAGATTGCCGCGGTTGGTCGTCGCGGACAGGACCAGGTGGACCTCCCGCGGCACGGGAAGGTCGAGGAAGCTTCCCAGCTCCTGCAGGTGCATCGGATGAGAGGGCGATCGCCCCGCAGTGTCGATGAGGATCAGGTCCGCATCGGCGTTGCGACCGATCGCCTCCCGCATCGCCTGCGGGGTCTGGACGACCTCGATGGGAATGCGGATGAGGTCCCCGTACGTCCGAAGCTGCTCGACGGCCGCCACCCTGTAGGTGTCATTGGTGACGAGCGCGACGCGCTTGTTCTGGAGCAGCCGAAAATTGGCCGCCAGCTTGGCGATCGTGGTGGTCTTCCCGACGCCGGTGGGGCCGACGAGTGCCACGATGCGAGGCCTGGCCGGGGTCGAGAGTTCGATACCGCCCCCGCAAGCCACCCAGCTTCCCAGGATGGGTTCGAGCGAGTCGAGTGCCTCACCGGACGGTTCCGTGAAACCTGCCTCGTCGAGCGAGGAGACCAGCTCCCGGGCACGCAACTGAGGAAGGCCCGATTCCACGAGCCGATCGAACAGGGAAGCGAGCGCGGGAGCCCATTCTCCGCGGGCCTGACGGACCTGGCCCTGATCGAGCTTGCCGACCACGGTTCCCAGGATCTGACGCACCTCGCCGACGGCGGCCTTGAGCGCGTCGACCTCCGGGGCCAGTCGCGTGAGTGCGGGATCGGGATCCGCCAGCGCACCCGATCCCCGGGATGCTTCCATCCTGGACACACCGGAGGCGGGGTCTGACGAAGCCCCCATGCGAGGTGCCTCCGACCCGGGACTGGCAGGCGGAATGACGGGGCTCAGGGGGCCGGAGACGGGGGAAGGCACGACCTGTGCAAAGGACTGAGAGCCGACAGCCGACCCGCGTGACGACGGCTCGGCCGCCAGCCGAGGCCCCGGCTCCGGAGCTGGATTCGGCATCGGTGCGACGGGGGTTTCTTCCGGAAGCGTGATGTTGATCGACCCGGCAGGCTTGCCGGTCGTGGGTCCGGGACGGCTGTCACCCCCGGCAGGGGTCATCTCGAGTGCCGCGAGGACCTCGACGACCTCCTTGCCACCGAACCCGAGGAACCCGCCCTTCTTGAAGGTCCGGGAATGCAGGATGACTGCATCGGGCCCCAGGTCCATCTTGATCTTGAGACGCGCCTCCTGCATGGAAGCCGCCTGGTACTGACGGATTCGCAATCCACCGCCACCCTTCGCGAGCGCGAATGGCCACACCTCACCATCCCGTCAGCGTATCACGGGCGGCAAGCGGCATTCAAGCGACGGAGATCACGCGTCGACGGGAGGTTCCGGCTCGGCAGGCGGCAGCTTTCGCCCCAGCGCCTGCTTGAGGATCTGCGCAGCCGAACGCGTGGCCGCTGCATTCGCCGCGGCACGCTCGTTCTCAGAGCGAATCTCGGCGTAGATCTCCTGCCGGTAAACCTTGACGTCTTTCGGGGCCTTGAGCCCCAGCTTGACGGTATCGCCCTTGACCTCGAGGACGACGACCTCGATGTCCTCGCCGATGATGATGCTCTGGTTGGGCTTACGACTCAGGACGAGCATGGCACCTCCGGCTCAGACGATGGCCGCATCGCGCGATTCGGCCGCTGGATCCGGGATCAGACGCTGTCGGGTGGTGTAACCGGAGTCATGAAGGACCACCTGCATCCCGAACCGTCGCTCGGGATGGATGACGAGTGGCCCGATGAGATTGGCCGTCATCTTGAGCGGATCTTCGGGAACCGTCACCAGCGCGAAGACGATCGGGTCGGTCTTCCCGAGGGCCATGGCTTCCCGGTCGGCCGGCATCAGCTTGACCCTGTAATCGGGCCAGACGAGAAAAG
>JBIIHZ010000106.1:0-6463 GCA_044235265.1 Candidatus Sericytochromatia bacterium | reverse complement strand
CTTCGACTGCTCGTTCATCGACGCGGGCTCGCCCCTGTTGGTGGTCGTGATGATCATCTCGTCCTCGGGGACGATCCCGAGCAGCTGGATGCGGAGGATGTCCTCGACGTCCTCGACCGTCATGGCCTCGCCCTTGCTGACCATCTTGGGGCGCAGGCGGTTGACGATCAGGCGGGGGTTCTTGAGCCCCTCGGCTTCCAGCAGCCCCACGATGCGGTCGGCATCACGGACGCTCGACATCTCGGGATTGGTGACCACCACGGCCTCGTCGGCTCCGGCGGTGGCATTCTTGAAGCCCTGCTCGATCCCCGCCGGGCAGTCCACGAGGATGTACTGGTAGCCCTCGTCCTTGACCTTCTGGATCACGTCCTTCATCTGGTCGGGCGTCACGGCAGACTTGTCGCGGGTCTGGGCCGCGGGCAGCAGGACCAGATTGGGCTGGCGCTTGTCCTTGATGAGCGCCTTGCGGATCTCGCAGCGGCCCTCGACGACGTCCACGATGTCATACACGATGCGGTTCTCGAGCCCGAGCGCGAGGTCGAGGTTCCGCAGCCCGATGTCAGCATCGAGCAGGGCGACCTTCTCGCCCATCAGCGCGAGGGCCATGCCGAGATTCGCGGTGGTGGTCGTCTTACCGACCCCGCCCTTCCCGGATGTGATCACGATCACCTTGGCATTGCTCATAAGGGGTGGTTCCTCCTCGGGGACCAGCGGGGATGAAAGGGGGATGAAGGGGAGACTCGGGTCAGAGCCGGTCGATGCGGATCTCGCCCTGCTCGACCCGAGCCACTTCGGGGTACTGGGCGGGCGGAACGCCGGCATCGGGGGAACGCGCGATGACGGGACCGATCCGGAGCTGCATCGGACGCAGCTGGACGGCACCGATCCGGGCATCCATGGAGTCCGGATACCCCGCATGGGCGATCCCGCGGAAGGTGCCGAAAACCATGATGTCTCCACCGGCGAAGATCTCGGCGCCGGCATTGACGTCGCCGAAGATCACGAGATGCCCCGGGAAGTGAATGCGCTGCCCGCTCCGGACGGTCTGCCGGACGACCATCGCGTTCGCACCCGGCAGGACGGGAACGGTGTCTCCCTCGGCCACGGGAGACGGGGCAGGGCGACGCGCCTCCAGCATCGAGGCCCGATCGACGGGATCGAGCCCCGCCTCGCGAGCGAGATCCTGCAAGGGCTTCTCTTCGGCGACGAGGGAAATTTGCTGGAGACCGTACGAGTCCCGCAACAGGTCGGCCAGGGAGCGCAACTCGTCGCGTTCGAGGACCCGCTCGCCCAGATCCAGGGTGGTCCGGGCTCCCTTCCAGAAATTGGCGGCCTCCCTGAGGTGAGTCTGGAGCTGCTCGAGACGCTCCGACCAGGCACCGGCCGTCGGGATGACGACCTGGAGCCCGCTTATCCCACCCTTGACCGAGATCGATTCCACGTTCCCTGAGTTCCTTTCCTGTCAGTCTCCGACCGCAACCGTCGCCGAGGCCGGCACGCTCGGCGTGGCCACGACGCTGGGGGTCGCATTCGGGTCGGGGATGCCATAGAAGCGGCGCATGACGGCCGTGACGATGGGCGCCGCGACGGACCCACCGTGCCCAGCCTCCTCGCGCATCGCGGCCACGGCGATACGAGCCTGCCCCGGACGCGGATACACGGGGGCATAGGCGACGAACCAGCCGTGCGTCTTGCGAGCTTCGCCATTCGCGGACTGCGCCGAACCCGTCTTGCCGCCGACGACGATACCGGGTATCTGGGCATTGGTGGCCGTACCAGCCGAGACCACGCTGGCACAGGCCGCATGCACGGCCTTCCAGGTCTCGGGGCGCAGGTTGCGCAGATCGACGGACCCGGGAGGCAATTCGGGAGGCACGAGATCTCCGGGCCGTGGCGGACGCACGACGTGAGGACGCACGAGCCGCCCGCTGTTCGCCACGGTGGAAATGAGGAGGGCCGCCTGGATCGGCGAGACCTGCGTGTACCCCTGCCCGATGGACATGTTGACCGACTCGCCCGGATACCACCGCTCTCCGAAGCGCTTGCGCTTCCAGGCGGCATCGGGCACGAGTCCCCGGGCCTCGTGCGGAAGGACGATCCCCGTCTGTCGCCCCAGCCCGAACCCCCGCGCGTACCGGGCCATGCGTTCCCCGCCCATCCGGAGCCCCAGTTCGTAGTACACGGTGTCGATCGACCAGGTGAGCGCCTTCTGGAAATCGACTCGACCGAAGCCACCGGCCTTCCAGTCGCGGAAGACCCGGGACCCCAGGTAAAAGAGGCCCGTGGACATGAAGGGGGTGGTCGGTGTCGCGAATCGCTCCTCGAGCGCCGTGGCATGCGTGACGATCTTGAAAACCGAACCGGGAGGGTACACGCTCCCGATCGCCCGATTCAGCAGCGGATGGTCGGAGCCATTGAGGATCTTCCAGCGGTCCGGGGTGATGCGCCCCACGAACCAGTTGGGATCGAATGCCGGTGCCGAAGCCAGAGCGAGTACCTCACCATTGCCAGGATCCATGGCGACGAGAGAGCCACGCGAGCCCGTGAGCATCTTGTCGGCGACTTCCTGGAGTCGACTGTCGAGGGTGAGGGTCAGATCCTTGCCCGGGATGGGCGGCACCTTCGCCAGGATCCGGATGAGCTTGCCTCGCGCATCAACCTCGATCTGCTGTCGCCCCGGGGTCCCCCGGAGCTCGAGGTCATAGACACGTTCCACACCCGTCTTCCCGATTATATCACCCGCCCGGTATCCCTGCTCCGAGAGGCGTTCGAGGTCCTGATCCGCGATCTCCCCCGTGTACCCGATCAGGTGAGAGGCCAGGGGCCCTCGCGGGTAGAAGCGCACGGTGACGGGTTCGATGGTCACCCCCCCGAGCACGCGCTGGTTCTCCGTGATGATCGCGATGTTCTCGGGCGAGACGTCTTGCAGCAGCTGGACCGGTCGCGCCGAGCGGTTGGCCTTGCGCCAGCGAAGGCGGATCTCCTCGCGATCGAGGCCCAGCAGTTTTGCCAGCCGCGTCGCCACCCTGTCACGCTCCTCGGGAGGGGAATCGCTGGGATACAGGGTCACGGCGTACGAGAGGCGATTGGCTGCCAGGATGACCCCGTTGCGATCGCGGATCACGCCACGCGGGGCGGGAATGAAGACGACTCGCAGACGATTCCCGTCGGCACGGGCCGAGAAGTCGGCCTGCCCCACGATCTGGAGGTAGACGAGCCGGGCCACCAGGATCCCCGTCGCCAGGGCCACCAGGATGAGTGCGCCCTGGAACCGACCACGCGAGGCGAACATCAGACGAGCCGCTCGGAACGTTCGACCCAGCGATCCCGCTGGAACTCGAAGGTGAGCTTGATGAGGCCCAGCAACGGCCAGACGAGCAGCACGTTCCCCGGAACGAGCCAGGAGAGCGTCCGGGTCAGGGCCTCGATGGGAGCGAGATGCCCGGACAGGAGCCAGACGAGCGAGGCGATCGTCTCTTCGAGGACGGTGGCGATCGCCACCAGGGGCAGGAGCACCGACTGCCGCGTGTACAGGACCGGTTTGAGCGCCCCGATCCCCCAGCCGAGAAGGAGCCGAACCGCGGGCCGGATCCAGCCACCACCGGCCACCCAGCCGAGCGCCGCCCCGCCGAAAAAACCGGTGAGCGCGCCGGGTGCGGGCCCGGCAAGAGCCGCCCACACGATGGAGAACCCGAGCATCAGATCCAGGCGGAAGGGCAGGATCTGGTTCAGGGCGGAACCCTGCAAGAAGAGGGCAGCCAGGATCCAGGCCAGGGGAACGGCGACGCGCACGTCAGGGTTCCTCGAAGCGCTGACGCGGAGCCAGCACCCGCACGATCTCCAGCCGATCCAGGTCCGTGGTGAGCGTGACCTCGACGGTGGGTGAGGGGGCACCCGGGGACTGCTCGACCCGGGCGACGCGGCCGACGGGTAGCCCCCTGGGATAGATGCCCCCGTAACCCGAGGTGACGAGCAGGTCTCCCACGCGCCAGTCCACCTGCTGGGGCATGAAAGCCAGCTGCAGGG
Source organism: Candidatus Sericytochromatia bacterium (assembly GCA_044235265.1). Taxonomy (GTDB): domain Bacteria; phylum Cyanobacteriota; class Sericytochromatia; order S15B-MN24; family UBA4093; genus JAYKJE01. Next base: position 2,437 of record JBIIHZ010000106.1, on the reverse strand, counting down.
ACAGGTTGCCTTGCCCCTGCAGAACGGCGGGGCTCCTGGAGCGCTGGTCGAGAATGCCACAGGCCTGACCGATGTCGGTGAGCAGGCCGACGACGGCCGCATGGGCACTCACCCGCTGCACGCGCCCACAGACCCCGTCGCCCGACAGCACGACGGAATCGATCCCGATCCCGTCCTCGGCCCCGCGGTCGATCGTGCAGACCTGGTGCCAGTTGACGGGTGAGCGGGCCACGACGTGGGCCACCACCCCCTGTTCCACCCCGGGCGTGGCGAGGTTCGTCAGGTGGGCATGGCGCTCGGTCTCGAGCACATGTTCGCGGACGCGGGCCAGATCCGCCTGCAAGGCCGACACCTGGTCTCGCAACCGGACATTCTCTGCCTGTAACGACGAAACCCTCTCGAAGCGGCCGACGACGAGCTTACCGCTCGTCACCGCCTGCTCGACGATACGCCACGCGGGAGCCAGCAACTGGACCAGGAGCGCACTTCGCCCGGTCATCCAGCCCAGCAGGAGCGCCGAGCCGATCAAGGCCAGGACGAAGACGACATCCCGGGTGGCGACCCGGCGGAAGGTGGACACCTCCGGGCCTTAGCGAGAGTTCCGCAACGCGTGGAGCAGCCTGGGGTTTTCGACGATCTTCCCCGTTCCGAGGGCGACGCACGAGAGGGGATCATCCGCGACGTGGACCGAGATCTCGGTATCGTGCGCGATCAGATCGTCGAGCCCCTGGAGCAGCGCACCGCCGCCAGCCAGCACGATGCCCCGGTCGATGATGTCGGCCGCGAGTTCGGGGGGTGTTCTTTCGAGGGTATCCCGGACGGCATCGACGATCTGCTGGACGGGCTCCTGGAGCGCCTCACGGATCTCGGCGCCGTTGACCCGGACGGTCCTGGGAAGTCCCGAGAGCAGGTTGAGGCCGCGAACTTCCATCTCCTGGTCGTCGATGCGAGGATAGGCCGAACCCAGCTTGATCTTGATGTCCTCGCCCGTGCGCTCACCGATGCTGAGGTTGTGCACCTTGCGCATGTACTGGATGATCGCGTCGGTGAACTCGTCACCTGCGACGCGAACCGACCGGGCGACGACGATCCCGCCGAGGGAGATGACGGCCACCTCGGTGGTCCCACCGCCGATATCGACGATCATCGAGCCGGTGGGCTCCTCGACGGGCAGGTCGGCACCGATCGCCGCGGCCATCGGCTCCGGGATCAGGAATGGCGTGTTGCGGGCTCCCGCCTGCTGGGCGGCATTCTCGACGGCACGCTTTTCGACCTCGGTGACACCCGAAGGGATCCCGATGACCATGTACGGGCGCCAGATACCCGACTTGGCGTGCACCTTCTCGATGAAGTGCTTGAGCATGTGCTCGGCGCAGTCGATGTCTGCGATGACGCCATCCTTGAGCGGGCGCACGGCCTCGATGTCGCCCGGGGTCCGGCCGATCATCATCTTCGCGTCTTCACCGACAGCCACGGCCCCCCCGCGACCGCCGTGAGCGTGACGCGCGACGACGGAGGGTTCCCGCAGCACGATGCCCTTGCCCCGCATGTACACGAGGGTGTTCGCGGTACCGAGATCGATCCCGATATCGCGCGAGAAGCGGCTGATCAGCTGGTTGAACACTCCGGGGCTCCCTGACGGTGTGGACGCACTCGAAATAGGGTTATATCACGAGAAAGCCCGATTGAAGCAAGGCTCGCCCGATGGCGTGGACGGGCAAGCCGACGACGTTGTGGTAGTCTCCGCGGATGGCGTCCACGAACAGGCTGCCCCGCCCCTGGATGGCATAGGCCCCGGCCTTGTCGAGCGGCTCACCGGTCGCCACGTAGCGTGCGATGGTCTCCTCGTCGAGCGGGGCGAAGTGCACATCCGTGCGCTCGACACCGACGCGTTCACCCTCCGGGAGGACGAGACACCAGCCCGTGTAGACCTCGTGCCAGCGATCCGACAGGGCCGCCAGCATGCGGCGCGCGTCGGCCTCATCCCGTGGCTTTCCATGAATGCGGCCCTCGACGACCACGACGGTATCTGCGGCGAGCACGACCTCCCCACCGGGATACCGGACGGCCACGTCACGCGCCTTCTGCCTCGCGAGCTCCACGACGGCCTCGGCGGGTGACCACGCCGGATCGAGGATCTCCTCGATGTCACTCACGTCGACCTGGAACGGGATCCCGGCCTGCTCGAGCAGCTGAGCACGGCGCGGGGAAGCCGAAGCCAGGACGAGGGGAACACGTCGGGGGGTGGGTGTCACGGCAACCTCACGGTTCGATGGTCCATCGCAGATCGAGCGCCGAGAGCCACCGGAGATCTTCCGTGTGCGTGCGCCCGGCATCCTCCCACCGGTAACACGCCTCGCTGCGCCAGGTCCAGCCGGGAGTCCAGGCCCGGGAAAAACCCACCAGGGCCTCGCGGGTCCGGTAATCGACGTCGGAC
>JBIIHZ010000105.1:0-6467 GCA_044235265.1 Candidatus Sericytochromatia bacterium | reverse complement strand
ACCGAAGACGTCAGGCCCCGTCTGGTTGTAGTCGATGCTGAGCCCGGGCCCGATGGCGACTCCCAGGCGATCCTCGGAATCCAGCTTGCTCTTGCCCTCCAAGGTCGTGGGCTTCTTCTCCGGGTAGGGCTCGGTGACGGTCTGAGAACCGGCGAAGATGTAGCGGCCGGCCAGCTGGGTGTTCGCCACCCCCCGGAGCTGATCCCGGATCTGCAGGACCTCGCGCGCCAGCGCCTGTCGCGACTCCCGGCTCGAGGTGTCGGAGGCTCCCTGGACGGCGAGATCCCGTGCCCGCTGCACGATGTTGGCCGCATCGGCCAGCGCCGAATCCGTCGTATCGAGCCACGTCACGACCTGATCGATGTTGCGGCTATACTGCTGCTGATCTTTCAGGACGCTGTCGAGCAGCATGATCTGGTTGATGCCGGTCGGGTCGTCGGAAGGCTTTTCGATGCGCTTTCCGCTCGCCAGCTGGTTCTGGAGCGTGGCCAGCCGCTCCAGATGGGCCGACGAGTTACGGAACACGTTATCGGTGATCATGCGGTTGGTCACGCGCATCGCGTCATCTCCAGAGGTTCAGGATGGCCTTAGCGGCCCGGCGGCATGCCGTTGATCAGCTTGTCGAGGGCCTGGTCGAGCATGTTGATGATCTTGGCAGACGCGTTGTACGCGTGCTGATACCTGACCATATCGGACATCTCCTGGTCGAAGTTGACCCCCGACGTCTGTTCGCGCTGCGCCTTGAGGTGCTCGATCAGGTTGAGCTGGTTCTGGGCCATGCGCTCCGAGAACTGACCCTTGACGCCCAGATCGGAAAGGAAGGTGCGATACCGGTCGCCAAACGTCTCGGTGGCCGTACCGAACATCGGCGTCGAACGGAGCAACGCGATTTCCTTGGCCGCGGTGTTATCCCCGGGTCCGGGATAGGTCGCCGTTCCCGTGACGGGATCGACGGTCGGTGCCTTTCCGGACGCGATCCGGTTCAGTCCGGCATTGCCCGCCAGGATGTCGGCCGACAGGTCGATCTGGCCGGCCCCGATGAAGCCAGGCTTCGAGGGCTGCAGGATCATCCCGGGTTTGGTCGCGGCACTCGCGAAGAAGAAGTTGGGTTTCTTCGCCGACTTCAGGGCCTGGTCGACCTGATCCGGAGAGAGGATGCCGCTCGAGGGCCTGCTCGCGGGCAGACCGTTGAGTACACCCGGGGGGTTGTGTCCGGACGTGTCGAGCGGAGACCCGTAGGCATGAATCGTGTTGACGCGGGCAGCGAACTCGTTGGCCAGCTCGTCGAGCTGGTACAGGATTCCGTCAGTCGTGTCTTCCAGACCGGCCAGTGCCTGCCCGGTCGCGACGCCGCCTTCGCGGTCGGCGTTCGTCCGGGTGGCCAGGGCCGGCCGGCCGATGATCGAATCGCGCATCTCGAGGAGCGCGTGCAACTTCCCACCGAGGCCCTCGGCGGGGATGGCAGCCCCCCGGTAGGCGACATCCAGCAGGGTCTTCTCGGCGGAGGGGATCTGGGAGAGGAACTCGGCCTTGTCACCGTCCACGAGAGCACGCCCTCCGATGAACACGAAGAGCTTGCCATCCTCCTGAAGAGAGGTCTGGACGCGGACGAGCCGGGACATCTTCTCGACGATCAGGTCTCGGCGGTCCATCAGGGAGTTGGGTTCAGACCCGAGCGTCCGGGTCGCCGAGATTTCCTTGTTGAGGTCGACCACCTGCTCGATGTAGGCATTCACCTCGACGATGGCATTGGAGATCTCGGCGTCGGCCTCCGTGCGCATCTTCTTGATGTTGTCGTACAGGTTGCGGAAGGTGTTGGCGACGGAAAGTCCGATCTGTCGAACCTCGGAACGCGCGGCCGACGACTCGGGATTGACGGCGAGCTGGTCCCACGCACTGAAGTAGGACGAAATGACCCCGCTCAGGCCGTTGGGGCCGGGCTCCTGGAACTGGGTCTCGAGGAAATTGATCTGCTCCTTGAGCGTCGTCGAGTAGCCTTCGTCGGTGATCTCGGCGCGCATGCGGACGTCGAGGAACTCGTCACGGTTGCGGATGATCTTGCGGACGTCGACGCCCCCACCCAGCTGCGAAAGGGAGACCTCCGTCCCCATCGACTGGACCAGGGTGGAGGGGGCAGGCGCCGCCTCCACGCGCTGCCTGGAGTACCCCTCGGTGTTCGCATTGGCGAGATTGTTGGCGACCGTGTTCAACGAGGCCTGGGCGGCGACCATGCCGCGGTGGGCGATCCCGAGACCGTACAGACCGTAATCCATCAGGCCCTCCAGTCCAGCAGGACACTGGAGCGTGCCGGAGTTGCAGCTTCCCGGGGGGTATGACCGTACAGGTTGACGCGGGAATCACGCATCCGATCGGCCACGAGGCTCATCGTGAGCTCGACGGTCTCGTTGGCGGCACGCAGCATCGCCATGCAGGCCTGATGCCCCGTGCGGAGCTCCTCGACGGTTGACTTGAGCTCGAGCCCGAGCGCATCGAAATGGGCGCGCCACGCCGCCGGCAAGGCGGGCGAGAGCTCGATGAGCCGCCGGGTGGGTGTGACCCCGAGCGTCGCGCACAGGTCGAGGAGAACCCGCTCACGGGTCTGCTCGAGGGTGGCGAGGCGCTGCTGGTCGGCCGACTCGGCCTCGGTGATCCGGGCCAGCTGGTCCACGAGGTTCTTGCGGATGACGGCCGTCTTGTACGGCAGGCGGCCCACCAGGGCGCGCACGAGAGCCAGCTCGTCGCGGAGGACCGCGTCGAGCGCCTTGAGCTGGGCGTCCATCGGGACCTCCGTCAGAACTCGATGTCCTGGTCGCGACCGTTCAGGATGGCCTGGGCGATGGACTCACCGGAAAAATCGTACTGCCCCGCCTGGATGCGGGCTTTCAGCTCGGCGATCTTGTCGGCTCGAACGTCCGAGGTCCGCGACAGCAGACCCATCGCCTTGGAAATCTCCTGGCTCGCCGTCGACAGCGTGGCAGCATCGGATGGTCCGGCAGCCTGGGGCCTCGCAGCCCGGTCGACACGGGCCACGGGTTTGACTCCCCCGGCCTGCAAGATCTGTTGAACATGCTCATTCGAGATCTTCACGGCAGACCCCTCTTCGTTGCGATGATACGGCTTCCATCAAGAAGCATCGGCAGGATCTTCCGGAACTTTAGGGGTCAGTGGCGATCGACCCGCATGTTGTGCGAAATATCTTTGCGGCCATTTCGTCCGGGGTCAGCCCCCTTGGGAAGGTCACCCAGGCCGGGGTCGGCAGGGGCGAACGACTTGAAGGAGCTGGAGAGCTTCTGGGCACAGGTATTACAGTATGAGCCCCTGTACGCTGGCTTGCCGCAGTGGACGCAGGGAACTCCTTCCCCCTCACCGCTCGCGACGAGACGCCCGGTCCGGTAGAACTCCATGATCTGGCGTTCCTCGACCTTAGCCCCGCGCGACAGTTCCGCAACGGAGCAACCGGGGTTCTCTCGCAGGAACACGTAACAGGCCTGGAAATCATCCTCTTCCTGCTGCTTGCAAGCCGCGCAGCAGGTGGCGAGGGAAGCCTTGTTGAACATTTTTCCACAGCGAGGGCAATTTGCGAGGCCCATATGGCCAGGTCCTCTCTGACACGGCGACTTCGACCAGGTTCGTTGTTCCCGGTATCAGGCCCATCCTAACGCGTGGAAGGGCCCGGAGAGGCTTGCTGCATCAATTCTCGCGCGATCGAATCGGCCAGACCGATGCCACCGGCCACGGCCATTTCCCTCGCCATCTCGCCATCCAGGAGTTCCCGGTAGCTGCGCATGGTGCTGCTCTGCGAGTCCCCCCCGACGGTGGTCCGCATGGAGGAGAGGAGTTGTTCGAGCATGACGGCCTCGAACTCCCGCGCCGAGGCCATGACCTTGCGACTTTCGGGATCGAGCCGGCGATCGCGTGGATTTTCGCGCAGCCGTACCGTGGTCTCGAGATTCAAGGCGACCTACCTATCGCTTGAGGTTATTGGCCTGGGAGAGCATCTCGTCCGAAGTCGAGATCGACTTGGAGTTGGCCTCGTAGGCCCGCTGGGCGGTGATGAGGTTGACCATCTCCTCGACCACGCGAACGTTCGAGTTCTCGAGCTGTCCGGCCAGGACGCGAACACTGGATCCGGCCTCGCCGGGCGCGAAGGTCTGGGGCTGCCCCGAGGCATCGGTGGCCAGCATCAGGTTTCGCCCCATCGCCTTCAGGCCTTCGGGGTTGAGGAACTTGACGAGCTGGAGCTGTCCGAACTGCTGCTGCTGGCCGTTGACGAGGGCCGTGACGATCCCTTCCGGAGAGATGCTCACCTGACCGGCATCGGCCGGGATGGTGATGGACGGCTGGACGAGATACCCCTCGGTGGTGACGACCTGTCCGGAGGAATCCTTCTTGAAGGCCCCATCGCGCGTGTAGGCGATGGTGCCATCCCCCATCTGCACCTGGAAGAACCCGTCCCCCTCGATGGTGAGGTCGAAGGGGTTGTCCGTCTGCTGGTAGTCGCCCTGGGCGAAAGAGCGCGAGATCCCGACGGAACGGACGCCCATCCCGACCTGACTGCCGATGGGGGTGCGGGTCCCGCTGTTGACGGGAGTCCCCGACTCGCGAAGCGTGAGGTACATCAGATCCTGGAATTCGGCACGGGCCTTCTTGAAGCCGTGCGTGTTGACGTTGGCCAGGTTGTTGGCCGTGACGTCGATGTTGATCTGCTGGGCCTTCATTCCGGAAGCGGCCGACCAGAGAGAACCGAGCATGGAACCGTCCTTTCCATGGACACCCACGGGTTCCATGTCGTCATCGTCCACTCAGACTTTACGGTCCTTGCGCATTATGTTCCGTGACGGATGTCTCAGGCCGGTGCCGACGGCTCGTCGACCGTCGAGGTCGCCTAGCCCCGGCCGAGTTCGTTGACGGCCTTCCCGAGGGTTTCGTCCTGAGCCGTGATCACGCGCTGGCTGGCCTCGTAGGCACGCTGGATCGCGATGAGGTCCACCATTTCCCGGACGGGATTGACGTTGGAGGCCTCGAGGCTGCCTTGCTCGACCTGCGTGGCCGTGGCCGGGGCGATCGCCCCGGGGTCACGGATCTTCCAGGTGGACGCCCCCTGCTTCTCGAGCGTATCGGCCGGATTCCGGGCCTCGACGACCCGGATCTTGCCGACGATCTCCCGACCGACGTGGACGACTCCCTGCTGATCGACCTTGAAGGCTCCCTGTCCCGGCAACACGATGGGCCCACCATCACCCTGGATCTCGTGTCCCGACAGATCCACCAGGCGCCCATCCTCGGAGCGCGTCAGCTTGCCTCCGCGGGAGAGCAATTCCTGGCCGTTGCCATCCCGGAGGACGAGAAACCCGGGGCCCGTCATCGCGAGATCGAAGGGCTCGTCGGTGCGCCGGAGCGGACCCTGCGAATACTCCGTGAAGACGCGATCCAGGAAGGCCCCCGTCGAGAGCCGACCGATCTCGGTCGCCTCGGCACCGGACGCTCTCGGCGCGCCCTCGGATTCGATCCGGGTGATCGGCTTGTCGTCCCGGGCCCGGAACACCGCCAGATCCTTCTTGAAGGCCGTGGTGTTCACGTTGGCCAGGTTGTTGGCCACGACTTCCTGGCGGGCCATCTCGTTGAGCATTCCGGCTGCCGCGGTGTAAATTCCCCGGATCATCGGTCACCTCCCTGGTTCGCCTGGTAACTGGAGAGCACCTTCTTCACATAAGCCTGCGTCTCCCGGAACGGCGGGATGCCCCCGTGACGGGACACGGCCCCCGGTCCGGCATTGTAGGCCGCGATCGCCTCCGGCAGGTTCCCGAACCGGTCGAGCATCTCGCGCAGGTATCTGGCCCCCCCGCGCAGGTTCTGGGCAGGATCGAAGGGGTCTTCGACCCCCAGGTCGCGCGCCGTCCCCGGCATCAACTGCATGAGCCCCTGAGCCCCGACGGGCGAGACCGCCCGCGGGTTCCCGCCCGACTCGGCGTCCACGACGGCCCGAACGAGGGCAGGATCGACGCCCGCAGAACGACTCGCTTCCTGGAGGGCCGCCTCGAACGTCCCCGCTCCATCAGAACCGGTCGAAACCGAGGAACTGGCAGCAGGGGGGGAAGGAGGAGGCAGACGGACCGAGCCGACGCCCGGTTCGAACCGCCTGCGGATCGCGTCGATGCGAGCGAAGACCTCGGAAAGACCTGCCGGTTCCATCGCACCTCCCCGGGACGTCTAGCGCCCTTCCCCCTGCAACATCTGACGCAAGGCTCGCCGGCGGGCGGCCTGCGGGTCCTCGCCTTCCGGTCCCTCGGCGATCGCCGGCGCCACCGCCACGGTCGGAACGGCATCCCTCGGGGAAGCCTCCGTTTCGGTAACCTCATGGACCGCGGCCTGCGGAGGCGACTGGGGCACAGCCGCCGGCACCTCGTTCACGGGATCCGGTGTCACCGGCTCCACCGAAACGGCCTCGAGCGAAGCCGGAAGGTCCT
>JBIIHZ010000104.1:0-6476 GCA_044235265.1 Candidatus Sericytochromatia bacterium | reverse complement strand
CGATCAGGCGCTCGCAGGTCTCGTCCATCTGCCACTCGCCGGCGAAGGCCGTGGACTCGTCGAAGAGGTTCTGGCCGTCGAACATGTACATGACCGGGTAGCGCCGGCCCGGAAACCGCTCGTAGCCAGGTGGTAGATAGATCTGGACTTCTCGCTCCCGGTCGAGCGACGGGATCCGGAACGGGCCGATCGAGCGCACGTCTCCCACGGTGGTGTGCGCCTTGGGTGTCACCGGATGGCGATCCTGCCAGTCCTTCACGTGAATGACGAGGACCTCGTCGCTGCCGGACTGGATGCGATGGTTCGCGACGCTCGAGCCGTCCGCATGGACCTCGACCCGGTTCCAGCCTCCGCGCGTGACCTTGAACTCGCACCAGGAGCCCAGGGACGCCTTCACGTCGAGCGAGAAGGTGCCATCCGGTTCGCGCTGCAGCCGGTACAGGTCGCTGCGGGGGTTCCATCCGTTGAGGTTGCTGGCCAGGTACAGCTGCTCGTCCGGGCCCACGTGGTCGGCCTCGACGATGACCCGTACCGCCACGGCCGAGGGTAGGTGAAGATTGAGGGTACCGGTACCGCGATAACCGTAGCGTTTCATCGAGCCAGCCTTCCCGGGGACATGCCGGATTCATACCCGCTGGCACGGGGCAGGCGGCGGTTCGTCGGAAATCTTTACACCTGGCCGCTATCCGGACGGCAGGCGGTGCGTGAGGGCCGGAAGGCCACGCCGTACCTCGGCCAGCCAGGTGAAGTCGAGGCGTGCGATCGCCACGCCGGGCTCGGGGCCCGTATCTGCGAGGACCGTGCCCCACGGATCCACGATCAGGGCGTGGCCGTGGGACCGGCGGGTGGGGTGGTGCTGTCCGGCCTGGGCAGGCGCTACCACGAAGGTCTGGTTCTCGATCGCCCGGGCTCGCAGCAGCACGTGCCAGTGGGCCATGCCGGTCCGGGTGAGGAACGCCGCCGGGATGGTCCAGACGTGGGCCTCCCTGGCCCGGAAATGCTCGGGGAAGCGCAGGTCGTAGCAGATGGCGAGTCCCCAGGTGCCCAGGCTGCCGAGGTCGGCCGTCACGACCTCCTGACCGGGCTCCACGTGCGCCGACTCCCGGTGCTCGTCCTGCCCGCCGAGCGACACGTCGAACAGGTGACGCTTGCGATAGCGGGTCACCTCCTGCCCCCGGGCATCGACCACCACGAGGGTATTGTGGACCTTGCCGGCCATGGCCGGGACGTGCAGCCCGCCCCACATGACGATCCCGTGGCGCCTGGCGGTCGTCGAGAGCCAGGCCAGCGCACGATCCGCCTCGAGGCTGGCAGCCTCCACGCCCTCGGCAGGGGTGAGCGAGATGCGCGGAAAGTTCTCGGGCAGGCCCACGGCCTCCGCGCCGTCCCGGACGGCGCGCTCGACCCACCGTTCCGCTTCCTCGAGCGAGGCCTCGAGGTCCGGCACGCTGCGCATGGCGATCGCCGCGACTCGCGGAGAGGTCCGGGGAATGGCGTCCGGCATCAGAAGTCGCCCTCGGCTTCCTCGACCAGATCCGGGTCGCCTTCGGACGGCGGCGGTGGGGCGCTGACGACGGGCTGCGGCGTGGTCACGACCACCGGACGGGAAGAAGTCGAGGGGGGCTTCGCGGGGCGGGTCGAGCCCGAAGCGACCGGGGCCGGGGCGGCGATCGCGGGGGGCGGGGCGAAGTTCAGGACGGGTACTCTCGCCAGGGCCCGCGTGACGAAGCGCTTCCAGCTCGGTGCCACCACAGTGCCCCCGGCGACGTTGCGGTGCATCTTGTGGTTGTCGTCGTTACCGACCCAGATGACCGTCACGAGCTGGGGGGTGTAACCCACGAACCAGGCGTCCCGGGAGTCGGACGTCGTGCCCGTCTTGCCCGCCGCGGGCCGTCCCGGATTGGCTGCCGTGCCCGTGCCGCGCAGGATCACGCCGCGCATCACGTCGGTGAGCAACCGGACCGGGGCTGCCTCGAAGACGCGGACGGCCTCCACGCGCGGGACGGGCACCGGGCGATCGCCCAGCGTGATGGCACGACATGACCACGGCTCCATCCGGACGAGGGCCGGAGAGCTCGCGCTGGCGGCAGGGGAGGGCGGGAGCCCGGGATCGGATTCCTCGAGGACCCTCACGCCCGTCCGCACGCCCTCGCGCGCCAGCGTCGCGTAGGCATGGGCGAGTTCGAGTGGCGTGACCTCGTAGGCTCCGAGTCCCAGGCTCAGCGTCTCCTGCATGGGGCTCGAGAGGCCGGCCTTGCGCGCGACCTCGATCACGCTGGCCGGGCCCAGCCGGTTCAGGAGCTTGGTGGTGATGACGTTGTTGGAGAGCTCCAGAGCGCGGCGGAGGGTCATCGTGCCCTCCTTCTCGCCGCGGTAATTGCGCGGCGTGTAGGGTTTGCCGTTCGCCCCCCGGTAGGTGACGGGCGTGTCATCCTCCCGGAGCTCGGAGCTGATGCCTCGGAGGAAGGCCGTCAGGTACACGAAGGGCTTGAAGGTCGAGCCCGGTTGCCGCAGGGCCGTGGTGGCCCGGTTGTACGGGCTCTCGCGGTACCCCGAGCCCCCGACCATCGCCAGGATCCCGCCGGTCGAGGGGTTCAGGGCGACCAGGGCCGCCTGGTCGAACCCGAACCTGGGGCCCTGGGTTCGCACGAGGTCGGTGATCACGTCCTCGGCGATCGCCTGGGTCGGCAGGTCGAGGGTGGTATGGATGGTGAGGTCGTCCCGGTACGGATTGATGCCCTGGGCCTCGAGCAGCGGCCCCAGGCGGTTCGTGAGGTACTGGAGGAAGTACGGGGCCTTGCCGATCTCACCGGGGGAACGCGGCATCACGGGACGCTTCCGGCGAGCCCGGTCGGCTTCCTCCGCGGTGATGACCCCGGTTTCGGTCATGCGGTCCAGCACGACGGAGGAGCGGCTGAAGGCGAGCTCCGGATTCCGGAACGGGTTGTATCGCTCGGGCCCCTTGAGCATGCCCGCCAGCAGCGCCGCCTCCTGGAGCGTCATCGAGCGGCAGGAGTGCCGGAAATAGGTCTGGGCTGCTTCCTCGATTCCCGTCGCCCCCGAGCCCCAGTAGACCTCGTTGAGGTACATCTCGAGGATCTCGTCCTTGGAATGTTGCTGCTCCAGTTCGAGGGCCATCAGCGCCTCGTTGACCTTCCGCTGGAGGGTCTTCCGGCGATTCTGGAGCCGGTTCTTGACCAGCTGCTGGGTGATCGTGGAGCCGCCCTGGACCCGCCCACCGCGCAGCACGTCCACGACCAGGGCGCGCGCGACACCCCGGAGGTCGATGCCCCGGTGGTCATAGAAGCGCGAGTCCTCGACGGCGATGACGGCCTTCTGGAGCAGGGGACTGATGTCCGCCAGCGGCACGTGGGCATGCTGCCCCCGCCCGCGCAATTCCGTGATGAGCGTGCCACGGGCATCGTACACGCGAGAGGCGGACCATGCGGGTGAGGCGAGCGAAGTGGCGAGCACGACGGCTGCGAGGCACGCCGTGCCCCGGAGGCGCAGATGACCGGTCATCTTCAGGCTCCACGCACTCCGCGGTCGAGGTGGCGCAGGACGCGATCGTAGATCACGAGCCCCACCATGGAGGCGGCTCCGATCCCCGCGAACCACCACCAGATCTTCTCGGGGTGGTTCAGCTGGAACAGCATCGTCGTGACCTCCGCGGGAGTCTGGTGAAGGATGCCCGCGAGCGTCTCGAGCACCTTCTCACGAGGCAAGGCCTCGGCGGCTGCCGCGGACATGTGTCCGTGGTCCGCGAGGTAGTGGCGGGCCATGGTGGTCTTGTCGGCGTGGTGCTGGTACCACTCACCCCCGATGGCCGAGCCAATACCCCAGCCGATGGCATTCGAGACGTTGGCGTAGCCCATGTACTGGCCGCGCTTGTCGGCCGGGGCCTGTGCGGCCAGGTATTCCATGGTCTTGGGGCTGGCCATCATCTCCCCGACGGCGAAGATGAAGATCCCGAGCGCGCACAGGGCGCCGCCCATCGTCAGCCCGGACATCAGGATGCCGCCGACCGAGACGAGGATCCCGAGGATGATCGACCACAGGGGGGCCAGGCGGCTGAACAGGGCGGCGACGGGAATCATCAGGAGCACGATGGCCCCCGCATCGATGTTGATCATCCACTCGGGTTGCACCTGGCCGCCCGCCAGGGCGGCATCGACCCAGGCCTGCTGCCCCGAGAGGCGACCCGCCATCAGGAGGAGGCCCGAGGTGTCCACCCAGTCGTCGATGAAGTTCGGAAGCTGGTCGAACAGCTGGTTGAACATCATCCAGAAGCCCGAGAAGATGACCAGGAACGAGATGAGTCGGGGCTGGAACAGGTTGCGGACCGACTGAACGAAGACCTGGAGGAAGTCCCCGGCGCCGCCCGACGCGGGTTCCTGCGAGGCCGGTCGCTCGGGCTCCCGGAACATGAACAGGATCAGGAAGTTCAGCGCGACGAGCACGGCATTGGCATAGAAGATGTAAGACCAGCTCATGGTCCGGAGGTAGCCGGCGGCCCAGGGGCCGATGAAGCCCCCGATGTTCACGACCTCGTAGAAGATGCCCCAGCCGACGGCCGCGTGACGGCCCATGTTCGAGTTGGCGATGATGCCCTGGACGCCCGGCTTGAAGATGGCCGTCCCCGTCGCCAGGAGCATGCAGCCCGCGAAGAAGCCCCAGTAAGAATGCTGGGTGCCCATCATGACGTAGCCCAGGATCTTGATGACGATCGCCACCGCGATGGTCTTCTTGTATCCGTAGCGGTCGGAATAGCCGCCCGTGAACATCGGCAGCAGGCTCTGGACGATCGCCCAGGCCGAGTAGATGCTGCCCTTCTGGACGTGCGTGAACTCCAACCCCCCTCGTGCCGCGGCATCCACGATGTACAGCGACAGGACGGCTCGCACGCCGTAATAGGCCCAGCGCTCGACGAGCTCCATGATGATCGAGGCCCAGTAGGCGGGGCCGAATCGCTGGACGGTTGCGAGAATGCCAGTTCCACGCGAGTCGTGGACGGTGGGTGTCGAAGTGGCGCTCAAGAGGCCTCCGGGCACGAAGCAGGGACGACTGCTCCATTTTACCGCACGTCCCGGCTCGACCGCGAAGCTATCTCTTCGAGTGTTTGCGGAGGGTTTCGCTCCCGCGAAGTCTTGATTCTCGCGCGAGTGAACCGACCATTCTGGGGCATGATTCACTCAGGTTGCTTCGTTACCTGGTCCGATAGGAGGTCGACATGTCCACTGGACCCCTTTCTCGCGATTCCGCACCCGGCCTCGTGAGCCGCGTCTTCTCGCAGGCCCCGCACGCATCCGCTGCCCCATCCGACCAGGACGGGGCGGTCCGTCGGCGCGAGCAAGATGCCGCATCGGTGTTTCGAGGGCAACCGAGCGAGTTGAAGCTCGAGGTTGAGCAGCACGCTGGCAATTCGCGATCGGCGTCGAGGGCTTCCCGCGGATGACAGACGCGACCCTTGCCTGGCGCGTGTGAGCGCTGCCGGGGTCGGGTTCTCTCCTGGTGGGAGGACACGCCTTGCCCGCACGCTTGTATTCCGGACCTCGCATCGATTTTCACGTGCACCTGGCCCCGGCTCGCCACGAGGCGAATCCGCCGGAACACGCGTCCTGTTCCGTGGGTGGGGCGGGGGTGCTGGCCACCTTCGGGCGAATCGCCGGCAGGGTCGGGCGATCGCAACCGCTCACGCGGCTCTATCCCGAGCTGTCCGAGGCGGGCTTCCGCTGGCTGGTCCGGCGTTTCGACAGCGAGGGGCGCGATCGCCTGCTGGCGGAACTCGATCGCCACGGGGTGTCTCGAGCCGTGGTCTGCGCCATCGAGCCGTTCTTCGAGACCCGGGACCTGGCCCTCACGCTGTCCGAGGTTCCCGGTCGGCTGGCCTTGTTCGCCTCGGTGGAGCCTGCCGTGGGCGATCCCGTCGACCGCCTGGAGCGGATGTTCCGTTCTCACCGGATCGTGGGATTGAAACTGCACCCCCCGCTGGCCGGTCCCCACCCGCTCAGTGCCCGGATGCTCGAACTCGGGGCCTGGGCCGAGCGTCGAGGCCTGCCCATCTTCGTCCACGCCGGCACGTTTCCGTTCCCCGTTCATGCCCATCATGACGACGTGGCCGAGCTGGAACCCTTGCTGCATCACGTGCGCGACGTGCCCATCGTGCTGGGCCACATCGGCTGGGACCAGCACCCGACGGTCCTCGACCTCGCACGCCACTACCCGCACGTGGCCGTCGAGACCTCATGGCAGCCGCCTGCCATCATCCGGCGGGCGATCGACGTGCTGGGCCCCACCCGGGTACTGATGGGGTCGGACTTTCCCCTGCAGCCCGTTGGCGCGGCGATCGCCGACGTCGAGGCGGCTTGCCGGGATGCCACCGAGGGGCGGCTCCTGATGCACGACAATGCAGCGCGCATGCTGGGTTGGCCCCAGGTCGGGAGCGTGTGAGCAACCTTGTTCTTATCGATTTCGAC
>JBIIHZ010000103.1:0-6498 GCA_044235265.1 Candidatus Sericytochromatia bacterium | reverse complement strand
GATGACCAGGGCGGCGAGAAGGCCGGCCAGGAGGGCCCCGGGGTTCAAGGGTCGAGCAGGGGACGAAGTCGCTCGAGCCGCCTGGGGCCCAGGCCACGGATGTCGTCCAGGTCATCGATCGAGCGGAGCCCGTGTCGGCTTTCCCGCAGGGCCACGATCTGGGCCGCGATGCGCGGTCCGATCCCGGGCAGGGTGTCCAGCTGGGCGGCCGTGGCCGAGTTGAGGGACAGCCGGATCTTCCCCTGCCCCCGGACCGCCCGGGCTTTCGACGGGCCTCGCCGCTTGCGTTCGGGCCGAGGCTCGCGTGCCCGGGGCCTCGGCTCGAGTCGGGACACGTGCAGCGTCTCACCATCCACGAGGAGGCGGGCGAGTTGCACGGTGCCGAGGTCGGCATCCGCAAGCGGCCCCCCTGCCCGGCGGAGGGCCTCGAAGCCCCGGCTACCCATTTCCAGGGTGTAGATGCCCGGTCGCCTGACCTGGCCGCGCACCTCGACGACCATCCGGGATTCGAGCCGGACCGGGTTCCCACGGGCGGCGGTGGGCCACATCGCGAGCATGAGGCTCGCCAGCAGCGCCCGCCTCCCGGCACTCCGGAAAGACTGCCGTCGCGGGCGCGGCTTGAAGGAAGTGGGGACGTAAAGACGGCTGGAGTCGAATGTCTTGATCATGATCATATTATATCATAAAAATAGAAAAGGATGTCGACGTATCGGGGGTGTGGTACCATGCGTCCGGTCACGCACGCGGTGCGCCGTGCCCTCCGGGGCTCACACGCTCTGCGCGAGTGTTCCAGACGCTCATCCACGGTGAGGGCTCAGGCAGTCCCCATCCGTCCGTCCGGTCCCGTTCCGGCCCACCAGGAGGCTCGTTCATGTCCGAAACGCTCACGCTGCGTCGCCAGGTCGTCATCAAGACGATCGTGACGGAGGCCTTCAAGCAGCAGAATACGGCTCAGATCCAGGCCACGCTGCAGAACCTCGATCTGCAGCTCCAGCAACTCGAGTTCCAGGGCAAGCGTGCCATCGCCGACCTCGAGAAGCGGACCATCGCGACGCCGTCCGGCCCGTCCCAGCAGGTGCTCGAGCTCCGGGCTCAGATCGATCAGGATCGCAGCCAGCTCGTCAACGCCAAGAACGAGATGCTCCAGCGGCTCCAGATGCTCTCCCAGATCGAGGTCGGCAACGAGGTGATCGAAGCGCAGACCGAGACCCTGGTCGACGTCGCCATCGGTGATCACATCGTGAAGCTGCTCCCGATCGAGCTCGTCACCAAGGACGGGGTCGTCGTCGAGATCCGCAAGCCACAGCTGGTGGCGCAGGCATGACCGAGGACCTTGAGCGCCTCGTGGAAGTGGGGCGCATCCTCAAGCCCCACGGCGTGCGTGGCGAACTCAAGGTCCTGATGCACGGTGCCGACGTCGAGCGCTTCCGTCATTACCGGCAGCTCACCTGCCGCCTGGCGACGGGTCAAGAGATGCTGCTCGACGTCGCATCCGTGCGGCCCGTCGGGGACGACCAGGCCCTGGTCCGGTTCGCGCAGTTCGGGGCCCCGGAGCCCGCTCAGGTCCTGCGGGACGCCGCGCTCTTCGTTCCCCGCTCCCTGTGCCCGCCGCTCGAGGACGACGAGGTCTACTTCGCCGACGTCGTCGGGATGGGGGTGCTCCTGGAGAGCACCGGCAGGCGCATCGGGAGCGTCATCTCGATCGTGACGGGGCCGGGCCAGGACTGGCTCGAGGTGGCCCTTGACGGGGATCGCACCGTGCTGGTGCCGTGGGTCGAGGAGATCGTCGTCGACATCGACGAAGACGAACACGTCGTCCGGATCGACCCGCCCGAGGGATTGCTGGATCTTTAGCATGCGGATCGATGTCATTACCCTCTTCCCCCCGATGGTCGAGGGCGTCCTCGGCGCCAGCATGATGAAACGCGCGGACGAGCGAGAACTTGTCAGGTTTCACGTGCATGACCTGCGAGATCAGGCGTCGGATCGGCATCGCACGGCCGACGATCGGCCTTTCGGGGGCGGCGCCGGCATGGTCATCAAGCCCGAGATCGTGTTCTCGGCAGTCGAGGCGCTTCCGCTCGACCCCGGGGCGCGCATCATCATGACCTGTCCCCAGGGGACCGTCTTCCGGCAACGGCATGCCGAGGAACTCGCCGCTGCGCCGCACCTGGTGTTTCTGTGCGGTCACTACGAGGGTTTCGACGAGCGCGTCCGGGAGCACCTGGTCACGGACGTGTACAGCATCGGCGATTACGTGCTCACGAACGGGGAACTGCCCGCGCTCGTGATGATCGATGCGACCGTCCGGCTGCTCCCTGGCGTCGTGGGCAAGGAACAGTCCACGCGCGAGGACTCGTTCTCGACAGGCCTCCTCGATCATCCTCACTACACCCGTCCCGTCTCGTTCCGGGGCTGGGAGGTACCCGAGATCCTGCGGTCCGGGGACCATGCCCGCATCCAGGCCTGGCGCCGCGAGCAGGCGCTGCGGCGGACCCTGGCGCTCCGTCCGGACCTGCTCGAGCACGCGCCGCTCGATCGGCGCGATCGCCAGTTGCTGGCCGCGCTCGGCTGGACTCCTCCCCCCACCGCTTGAAGTCCGATCGCCCGTTACCCCGACCGTCTCCGGGGTAAGGGTATTGTGATGAGTCGTCCCGTCCCCGGAGGTAGCCCGTGTCCCGGTTGAACCAGATTCTCACGCGCTTCGTCGTCACCGAGGAAGGCATCGGTCGCATCCAGCAACTGCTTCATGAACTCGTGAAGGACGTGGATGCCTCCGCTGCCCTCCTCGTCGAGAAGAGCGGTCAGATGGTCACCTCTCAGGGTGATGTCACGGCCCTCGACACCCAGGCGATCGCAAGCCTCGTCGGAGGAGCCTTCGCCTCCACCCGGGCCATGGCACGGCTGATCGGCGAGCAGGAATTCCAGTCCATGTTCCAGCAGGGAGACAGCGCGTCCATCTTCATGTCCGCGCTCGAATCCAACGACATCCTGGTCGTCATCTTCTCCGACGAGAGCAAGACGGGCCTGGTGAAGGTCCAGGCGCAGCAGACGGCGATGGCGCTTTCCGCCGAGATCGCCCAGATGCAGACTCCCTGACGATCTTGGCCGCCGAGCACTCGGAACCGGGGCTCCGCTGGCGACTCGGCTCCCGGGAGTTTCGCTGGGGAAGTCGCACCCACGTCATGGCCATCCTGAACGTGACGCCGGATTCCTTCTCGGACGGGGGGAACTGGTCGCTCCCGGAGGCGGCCATCCGTCGTGCGCGAGCCTGCCTCGACGAGGGGGCCGACCTGATCGATGTCGGGGGCGAATCGACCCGCCCCGGAGCGGTCTCCGTCTCGCTCGAGGAAGAACTCACCCGCATCCTTCCCGTCGTCCGGGCCCTCGTGACCGAACCCGGGGTGGTCGTCTCGGTCGATACGAGCAAGCCCGAGGTGGCCGAGGCGGCGCTGGCCGCCGGGGCTCATCTGATCAATGACGTGACGGGCCTGCGACAGCCGCGGATGCGGGAGGTGGTTGCTCGGCACGGGGCGGCCGCGATCGCGATGCACATGCAGGGCTCGCCCGGCACCATGCAGTCAGATCCGCGCTACTCGGAGGTCGTGGGCGAGGTGCACGCCTTCCTGTTCGAGCAGGCCAGGCTCGCTCGAGAGGCGGGTATCGAGCGCGTCATGCTCGATCCCGGAATCGGCTTCGGCAAGACGCTGGTGCACAACCTCGCGTTGCTCCGGGCACTCGGCTCGCTCCGCGATGCGGGGTACCCCGTGCTGCTCGGAGCGTCGCGCAAGCGGTTCATCGGGGACCTCCTGGGCCTGCCCGTATCCGAACGCCTCGAGGGAAGCCTCGCGGCGGTGGCCCACGGGGTGCAGGAAGGGGTGGATGTCGTGCGCGTGCACGACGTCCGGGAGACCGTCCGGCTCGTGCGCGTCCTGGACGCCATCGTCCGCGGCGGCAAGGCGGAGGCTTGAACGTGGATCGCATCGAGGTGACGGGAATCGAGGCGTACGGCTACCACGGGGTTTTTCCGGAAGAGCGTCGCCTCGGTCAGACTTTGGTGGTGGACCTCGAACTGGAGCTCGATCTGGGGCCCGCGGGACGCAGTGACCGGGTGGAAGATACCATCGATTACGGCGCACTCGTCCGGTTGACGCGTGATTGCGTGGCAACCACGGATCATCGGCTCCTGGAGGCACTTGCAGAGAACCTGGCAAGGCTTATTCTGGAGATGGAACGCGTCCAGCGGGTCCATGTGCGGATCGCGAAACCGCGTGCCCCGATCCCCGACTTCCCGGGGACCGTCGCCATCCGCCTCTCGCGGAGCAAGGAGGGACCGTGACCAGCGTCTTCCTCGGTCTCGGGTCGAACATCGGTGATCGTCTGGAGTACCTGCGTCGGGCCCTCGAGCGTCTCGAGAAGCACCCCCGCATCCGGCTCGCGGCGGTTTCGAGGTGCTACGAGACGGCGCCGCTCGAGTATCCCGACCAGCCCTGGTTCCTGAATGCCGTTGCCCGGATCGAGACGGAACTGGCCCCGATGGCGCTCCTCGACACGCTCCAGGGGATCGAGCACGACCTGCAGCGCCAGCGAACGATCCGCTGGGGACCGCGGACCATCGACCTCGATATCCTGCTCTACGGGGATGAACTGGTGGCGGAGACCCGGTTGCAGGTGCCCCACATCCGGATGCATGATCGCGCGTTCGTGCTGGTCCCCCTCGCCGAGATCGCTCCGGACCTCGTGCATCCCATCCTGGGGACCACGATGGCCGAATTGCGAGACGAGGTCGGGAAACCCACCGCCGTGAAAGTCCATGCGGGGGGCGAACTGAGCGGTTCGACTCGCTGATCGGTCAGCCCAGGATCGCTCCTGGGACCA
Organism: Candidatus Sericytochromatia bacterium; assembly: GCA_044235265.1. GTDB lineage: Bacteria > Cyanobacteriota > Sericytochromatia > S15B-MN24 > UBA4093 > JAYKJE01. Next base: position 1,620 of record JBIIHZ010000103.1, on the reverse strand, counting down.
GTTGCCGGAGGCCCCGCGCCGCTTCACTCGCGCCCTGGACTTTCTTGCCGGGGATCTGGACCTGCTCCACGCCCACCATGTGACCATCACCGGCCGCGATGACCCAGCCTCCGGGAGAGACTTCGACCACGGTGCCCGGTGCCAGGTCCGTCTTCCCTGCGACAGGGCGCGTCCGGACGACCTTGAGGATCTGGCCCTCGAAGGTACAGGTGGCTCCAGGCCAGGGCTGGAAGGCCCTCACGCGATCGTGAACGGTCCGCGCCGGGCGGGACCAGTCGATGACGGCGTCTTCCCGACGCAGGATGGGCGCCAGGGTGGCCCGAGAGTCGTCCTGGGGGCAAGCTGGCAGGTTCCCCGAGATGTAGGCCGGCAAACGGTCCACGAGCAGCTGGCTGCCCAGGGCCGCGAGGCGTTCGGCCAGGTCCTGGCCGGTCTCGTCGGGATCGATGGGCGTACGCGCGATCGCGAGCGCCGGGCCCGTATCGAGACCCTCGTCCATCTTCATGAGGGTGACGCCGGTCTCGGTCTCGCCGCAGGCAATCGCCCACTGGATGGGGGCGGCGCCCCGGTAAGCCGGCAAGATCGAGGCATGGACGTTGAGGCAGCCGAGCGGGGGAATCTCGAGGATTTCCCGGGGCAGGATCTGACCGAAGGCGACGACCACGACCAGGTCGGGTTTCCAGCTGACGAGGATGTCCCGGGCCTCGGGTTCACGCCGCAGCCGGCCGGGCTGGTGAACCGGAATGCCGTGGGCCTGCGCGAGAGCCTTCACGGGCGGCGGGGTCAGGGTCTGGGCACGACCCACCGGACGGTCCGGCTGCGACATGACACCGACGACCGGATATCCGGCTTCCAGGAGCGCGCGGAGGGGACCCACGGCAAAGGCCGGGGTCCCCATGTAGACGATGCGAGGATGGGAACTCACGCCTTGGGTTCGGACGAAGGCGCCTGGAAGGCCTTCATGAGGTTCTTCAGGATGCTCGCCTTCTCTTCGGGAGCGATCGTCGAAAGTCGCACGCGGGGACGGTCGAGCACGGCATCCACGTGGGCGGAGAGGTCGGTCGTGGCCGTGCGGGCCAGCAACTCACGGTAGAGGGTGGGACGTTCAGGTGCGATGTTCATGCGGAAACCGTCCGTTCGAGGAAAGCGGGTGTGACTTCTTCGCGAATCACACGTTCGACATGAGCGCGGTAGGCCTGGAGCCGATCCAGCAGATCGGGGCGAGCCTCCCGGGCTATCAGGGAATCGATGGCTTGCAGGTAATGGGTGAGGGTCATGGGCTTGGTCCTTCCTGGAAGTCGTCGACCGTTCCTGCAGCAGTTGTCGACCGACTTTCCGGGATCTTGCCGGCTGTTAATTGAACTTTAACTCTGAAAAGGATACACCTGTCCGTCGTCCTCGAAGGCCTTGTAACCCCGGGCATAGCCGGCGTATCCCTCGGCCGTCGCGGCGATCCCGGTGCGCAACCGGTCGTCCACCGGTTTGACCACCTTCGCGGGGACGCCCAGGACCAGCGACCCGGGGGGGACGATCATCCCTTCCGGGACGACGGCACCTGCGCCGACAACGGAGCCTCGACCGATCACGGCACCGTTGAGCACGGTGGCGCGCATCGCGATG
>JBIIHZ010000004.1:0-20231 GCA_044235265.1 Candidatus Sericytochromatia bacterium | reverse complement strand
TGGTCCCCGGAACACCGCCGTCGCGGGCTTCCCAGTAGACCATCTCGACGTGCCCCATCGGATAGGACGAGCGCCGGTTGTTGGTATCGACGTCGGAGGCGAAAAGATGATGCAGATCGGTACGGCCGGGGCCGACGGCCCCCTTGCTCTGGGGCCAGACGTGCTCGGCATTCAACTTCTGGCGCGTGGCCGATTCCCGGTTGTCGACACCCGGGGCCACGCGGCCGGTATAGATGCAAGGAACCTGGTTGGCATCGCGCGGATCGTCCACGGCGCCAAAGAGCAGGTCGCGCGCCTCGTCGTAACCGAAGTTCCGGTGTGGGCTGACGACCCGGTTGATCGCGAGCAGGAAGGTCTTGCCCGTGCCCGACCCGACGGGTCGGTAATAATCCTCGAGTCCTTCGCGGAGGGGGGCACCGGATCCGGGGTCACCGGCCGCGCGGAAGGCCGGACCGGACGATGGGCTCCCGGGAAGGAGGTTCGTCCCACAGGCGGAGAGCCCTGCGAGTGACGCCAATGCCACCAGACGCTGAAATGCCTTGAACGACGCCACGTTTGGCCTCCACGAAGGGACGGGTTTCAGCAACATTAGCACGCGTTAAAGAACTTTCCAAGACTGCGGTAAAATGTGAACCCGTGTTCCATGTCACAGGGAGAATCACCGTGTCCACGCCCCCCTTCGCCACGCGCCACCTCACCGTGCGAATCCCGGCCCCCCACACGCACCGGGTCCATCTCGAGATCCGGGTCGACGATGCCCCCGGCGAGGTCGTGACATGGCGCATGCCGCGCTGGATCCCAGGGGCCTACAAGCTGGTCGATTTCTCGCGCAACCTTCGCGGCCTGTGCGCCGAGACGCTGTCCGGGGTCCCCTTGCGGCTCGAAAGACTCGATCTGCACACCTGGCGCCTGCATCACGAGGGTCAGCCCTTCCGCCTGAGGCATGAGGCCCACCTCGACCAGATGACGGTCCACCAGGCCCAGGTCACGGCCGACCATGCCCTCATCAACCCGGCGACCCTCTGTCCGCGGCCGCTCGAGTGGTCCGATGCCCCCTGGTCACTCTCCTTCGAGTTACCCCCGGACTGGCGGGTGGCGACGGCGCTCCCCGAGGTGAGCCCGGGGGTCTTCGAGGTCGAGGACTACGATCGGCTGATCGACTGTCCCTGGATGCTCGGGACGTTCCAGGACTGGTCCTTCGAGACCGATGCGATGACGGCGCGGGTGGCCTGGACGGGGAGTCTGGATCCCCGGGCCACGCCGGCCCTCACCGGTGGGCTCGCACGGATCCTCGAGACGACGCGCAGCTTCTGGGGGCACCGTCCCTACGACCGGTACCTGTTCCAGTACCAGGTCACGGAAGACGACTTCCTCAATGGACTCGAACACGCCGATTCGACCTTCATCCTGGGGAGTCTCGATCCCGTCAGACGTCTCCGACCGATCCTGAACCTGACGCTGCACGAGGTCTTCCACACCTGGAACGTCAAGCGCCTGCGTCCCGCGGGCTTCGGTCCGTTCGACTACGACCGGCCGGCGCACACCCCGATGCTGTGGCTGGTGGAGGGCGCCACGGAATACTGCACGGCCTGGCTCATGCACCGAAGCGGGCTCGCGGGTCCCGGCGACTTCTTCACCGAGATCGGAAACTGGCTCGACGAACTCGAACGCATGCCCGGACGCCTCGACACGACGCTCGCCGAGTCGAGCTTCATCACGTGGAATTTCATGGATGACCGCTGGAACGGAGCCGTGAATTACTACGTCAAGGGTGCCCTGATGGCCATGGCACTCGATCTCGAGCTCCGGAAACGCAGCGGGGGCCAGCACTCGATGCAGACCTGGATGCAGACGCTCTGGGAGCGCTTCGCCGCGAAGGGCCGGACCTACGAACCCGGTGAGCCGGAGGCGATCGCCAGCGAACTCGTGGGGTCGGACCTGACGCCTTTCTTCGACCTGCACCTGCACCAGACCCGGGACGCCGACTGGCGGGAGGTCCTCGCAGGCGCCGGTCTCAAGCTCGAGCGCAGGGTCAGACGGGCCGACGTGGGTGCCCGGACGGCCTCGAAGGAAGGCGCCATGGTCCTCGAAGGCCTCACGAACCGGGGACCGGCGCAGCTGGCCGGCCTGCAGCGCGGCGATCGCCTCCTGAGCTGGAACGGTCGTCGCCTGACGGGATCGAGCCTCGATTCCTGGCTCGCCGATTCGACTCCTGGCGACAGCGTCCAGCTCCGGTTCTTCCGGGGCGATCGCCTGCTCGAGACCGAACTCGTCCTGGGCGCCAGTGCCTCGCACCACGTGACGGGATGGCTGGGGGACGACCGCGCGGCACGGGCTCTGGGCGAGGCATGGCTCCAGAGCCACCAGCCGGACCTTGCGCACGTGTGACGACGAGGCCATCCTGAGCGGCGTCCGATGGGATGAGGAGGACGCCGTGGATAGTCAGATCGTCAAGCGACTGGGCTACCTCGCCTTCGCGGGTGGGGTGGCCTCCATCGTCGGTTCGAGCCTGCTGGTCCTGGTCGGCCAGCGTCAGCGCTCCGAACCGCGTCAGCAGACCGGCCTGTTCGTGGGGCTCTGGGCTCCGACCCTGTTCGCGATCGCCGAGCTGCTGGACCGGATCGCCGAGGAAGACCGGGAATACCTGGGCATCACGCTCCAGCCGCACCCGGAGGTCAGTCGCGAGCCCTTCCTGACTCCGGCCGACTGAGGTCAGCACCGGGCCATCCCCCCTCCACTCTGGATATCTGGAAACGCAGACACGCCTGAACATCATATCGGGTGTGACGGGACGGCCCGGGTGGGTATGAACCACCCGGGCCACCTCGTCGAATGGAAACCCGCCATGCGAGAATCGCCGCGCCGTCCCGTCCTGCTCGCGATCGCCCTGGCCGTGCTAGCCGGGTGCCCTGCCCCGGCCATCCGGGGGGGCGCACCCGTGACTCCCCTCGCCAGGCTGGTCCCCGATTCCCCGGTCGCCATCGCGGGCCGCGTGGACTTCGGTGAGCCGGGGCGGGCCGTCTCGGCCCTGCTGAGCGAGGTGGCGTCGGCCGCGACGGTGTCTCTCATCAACGTCGCCAGCGGCTACACGGTGGCGACCACCCTGACCAACGAACAGGGGGGATTCGCGCTCACGGAGGAGGCCATCGGTCCGCAGCCCTCGAACGTCCTCTTCTACCTGGAAGCCTACAAAGGACTGAGCGCCGGAACCGCGTTCCCCAACCGGGTGGGAGCCGACAAGGCCCGCGTGCGGACCCTCGTCATGCTCCAGAACGGACGCTGGGTCAGCCTGACCAACCTCGTGGGCGGCAGCGTCACGATCAGCCCTGCCACGACGGCGAGCTCGATCCTGGTGAGCCTGCGCAGCCTGACCCCCGCTTCCAGCAACCGCCAGCTGGACGGGAAGCAATTGCTGGGGCGGATCTCGGGTGACAACCTCGACAATCCGTTTCCGGCGCTCCTGCCGACGTCCCTGTTCTCGGACGCGGTGGCGAAGGTCCGGGAGGTGCTGCGCGAAGACCGGGATCCGTTCGCCAACCTGACGTTCGACCAGACGGATCCGCTCTTCAACACGCTCTTCAAGACGCCCCGCCCCATCTCGGTCTCGACCCTTCTGCCGGACACCCAGTTCGTGGGGGGGCAGCTGGATGTCGTGGGTTCGGGCTTTTCGAGCACCCTGTCCGACAACACGGTCGCCTTCAGCGGGGTGAACGGCACGTCCATTCCCGCAACCGTCGTCAGCGTCTCGGCCGATGGCTCCAGGCTGCGCGTCACGGTCCCCTCCGGCGCCATCAGCGGCCCGCTCCGCCTGCGCATCCGCGGCAGCGATTACCTCTCGCCCGGCTTTTACCTGGGTCTCCAGAGCGGCCACGAATCGGCCGACACGGAAGGGAATCTCTACCTCTCGAACGAGGCCTTCGGAACGATTTCCCAGATCACGCCGGCCGGGCGGATCAAGACCTTCAAATCGGGGCTCTCGTCACCGCGCTCGCTGACGATCCGCCAGAACAAGCTCTACGTCGCCTGTGCGGGCAGCCTCAAGGGGGTCCAGGTCATCGACCTCGCGAACCCAGCTGCCGCCCCCACCTCGTTCGGCACGACGGGGGCGATCGCCGACCCGCGCGGGATCGCCTTCGCCTCGGATGGCAAGCTCTTCGTCTCGGATGCGGCGAATGCCCGGATCTACCGGATCGACTCGGCCGCCAGCACGCCCCAGATCCTCTCGCTGTCGGGCGTGACCCTGTCGCAGCCACGGGGACTGGCCTACGGGCCTGACGGCAATCTCTACGTGGCTTGCTACGGGGCCAATACCGTGGCCCGGATCGAGCCTGCGACGGGTAACACGACGACCTTCCTGCAAGGCTTCTCGTTCCCGTGGGGCCTGACGTTCGACTCGCTGGGCAATCTATACGTCTCGAACAACCGGGGCGACTCGGTCGCGAAGTGGGACGCGACCACGAACCGGCTCGCCTCGTTCGCCTCGGTCACCAGCCCCGGTGGGCTCGCGGTCGACCGCGGGGGCTACGTCTACGCGATCGACACCCAGTCCAACAACGTGTACCGGATCACCTCGGAAGGGGCAGCTTCGCTTTACGCGGCAGCCATATCCAGTCCAACGGGCGTCACCAAGGTCGGTAACGTTCTCTACGTGCTCTCCTCGACGAACAACACCCTGACGGCGATCGACACCGTCAGCGGAGACCTGACGACGCTCGCTCGCGGCTTCAGCAACCCGCTGGGGCTCGCCTACGATGGCATACGTGACTGCTTCTACGTCTCGAACCAGGACAACGGAACCCTCGTGCGGGTCGACCGGTCCACCGGGGCGATCACCACCCTGATGGTCAACATGGGCCACGCGGCGGGCATCGCCTACCGGGCCGGGAAGCTGTACCTCCGCTCGAATGCGAGCGTGGTCGCGTACGACGTGACGAACCTCTCGGCCGCACCGGTCATCAAGGACTCGATCCTGTCCGGCAATGCCGGATTCGCTCGCGACGTCAGTGGCGGGACGTTCAACAACTGCTTCTACATCGCGAGCGGCAACAACCGCATCCTGCGCGTGCGGGGTGAGACGGGTTCGGGCGGTTATGGCAGCGCCTCGGCCGCCAACCACGTCGAGATCTTCCGAGAGGCCAGCCAGGACGCCAACCTCTCCTCGCCCCGGGACGTCGCCGTCGACGGCTCGGGCAACGTCTGGGTCCTCAACACCGGTAGCAACACCCTGACGTCCTACAAACCGGACGGGAGCACGCACCTGGCCGCGATCGCCCTCACGGGTTCGCCGCGCGGCCTCATCTTCGACGGGACCCGGATCTGGGTGGCCCTCACCGACAGCAGTCAGATCGTCGGCCGGAGTCCGGCGACGGGCGCCGTCACGGTCACGCTGTCGACCGGAACCGACCGCCCCTTGAACGCATGCGTGTCCGGTGCCGACATGTTCGTGACATGCAACGAGGGGGTCGGCAAGATCGCCGGGTATGCCGGGGGAAGCCCCTCATATTCCCGCATCTACGGCAACACGCAGGGATACAGCGACGTCGAGGTGCTCTCGGATGGCTCCATCGTGGTGATGGGCGGCGGAGGACGCCGCATCCTGCCCGACCTCAGCACGGACGTCGCCTGGTACTCGAATTACCACGGCCCCTCGTTCATGTGGAAAGGTTCCGACGACGTCTGGATCACGGATGCGTTCCGGCTGACCCGGGCCGGTTATGGCTACTGGGTGTTCCGCCTGATGGGACAGGCCAACTGGATCTCGGGCTGGCGACATGCGGGCATCGACTCGAACGGCTTCGTCTACGAGAACAACCTGGCCATCTGCAGCACCGAAATCTCCTCGCGGATGGAAACGACGGGCACCCAGCGTGAGTGGTGCTACGACCAGGGCGGCTACACCTGCTGGGTTCCCATGACCGGGTCCTATGCCGCGGATGCACAGGGCCGCATGTTCATCACCGGACATGCGGGCCTGGGCCTGCGCCGCGTCAACGCGGATGGCAGCTCGAACGTCATCTCGGGCATCGAACTGGGGTCGGACCAGCGCAACCTCGGCTCGTGGGCGGAGCCGGACGGAGCCACCGTCTACCAGACGAACATGAGCTCGCACCGCCTCGAGCGCATCACGATCTCGGGCACCTCCGGGACCCGGACGGTCCTGCCCTTCGGGCTCAGCTCGGCCGAGATGTGAGGGGGATGCCATGAAACGTGCCTGGAACCTGAGCCTGGCCCTGGTGATGCTCGCCGGTTGCCCCATGCGCCCGGTAGCCCTGGAGGCACCCGCGCCCGCAACCGCCTCGCGTGCGCTCGCCCTCGGGGGGCGCGTCGACTGGGGACGAGGAGCGTACGGGATCCAGCTGACCAACCTGCTCGACGAGTTCGCCCGCGGCGCCACGGTCTCGCTGATCGAGGCCGAGACCGGCATCACGCGCTCGACCTCGCTCGTGGACGCGAACGGACAGTTCCTCCTCACGTTCGGGAACGGTTGGACGGCCAAGGCCGATCCGGCTGCTCCCAGCCGCTCCGTGGCGTATTACATCGAAGCCATCAAGGGGATCAAGGGACCGAATCCCGCCCCCAACCAGGCCAATGCGCCGGCGATGCGCCTGCGCACGGTCGTGTGGTTCGACTTCACGAACAACGGCTGGGTCGGGCTGACGAGCTCGAATGTCGGACCCGTGACCGTGAGTCCCTCGACGACGGCCGTCTCGCTCTGGATGAATCAGCGGATGGTCGAGGGGCAACCCCTGACGCCCTCGACCTTCATCGGTTGCCTCGATCCGGCATCGGCCCAGCCGGCCCCGGCCGACTACGCACCGTCCGGTGGGCTATCCTCGCCCGTGTATGCCAGCACCTACACCGCCGTCGTGACGGCGATCGCCAACGACCAGGACCCCCTCCAGGTCATCGTGCTCTCGCCGGCCGGAACGGCCGTCAACTCGGACACCGCCTTCAAGATCACGGGCGTTTCTCCCGTCCAGGGCCGGATCGGAGACACCATCGCCATCCAGGGTACGGGCCTCGATCCGGCCCGGATGGCCGTGCGTTTCGGAAGCCTGGTCGCGACGGTGCTCCCCGGTTCAAGTTCCGCCACCTCGCTGGCGGTCCGCGTGCCATCCGGTGCCCGGACGGGGCTCATCGAGGTCGAACTCAATGGCGTGAAGGCCTATTCTCCCAGCTTCCGGATCCCGAGCTCGGACGGCCACCCCATCCTCACGGTCAATGCCAGCAACCGGACCGTCCTCCACGCCGTGAACGGATCCGGGACCGTGGTCTCCATCGATCCCTCGACGCTGACGGTCAAGACCCTCAACCCGGCCCCTGGCAGCCTGCTCGCATCCCCCGTGAGCGTGCTCGTGAATCCGGAAGGCTCCGTGAACGGCACGTACCGCCTGTACGTGGCGGCCCGCGGGTCTGGCAAGGTCGTCCAGATGCAGCAGGACGGCACCCTGCTGTCTGCGAACTGGCTCGACGTCCCCGGGGTGAGCGGCCTGGCGATCGCCCCGGATGGCGACCTGTACGTCTCGCAGGGAAGCCAGAACCAGATCCGCCGGGTCCGGGTCAACTGGGCGACCGGTACCGTCACGAACGCGAACGTGGCCACGTACACGGGCATCAGCGGTCCGGCGGCTCTGGCCTTCGATAGCTCCGGCAAGGCCTTCGTCGTCTGCCCCTCCGGCGGGGTCGTGCAGCGCTTCACGCCGGGAACGAGCGACGCGGGTACCCTGGCGGCCCCGTCGCTGCTCGACTGGGCCTACGTCTCGGGTCCCGAGGGCATCACCGTGGACACGGGTGGAAACTGCTTCGTCTCGGCCCCCGGCAGCAACGTCATCTTCAAGGTGGACCCGGTTCGTAACCTCGGCGCCTTCCTGACGATCGCGAGCCCCGGCAGCCTCGGTCAGGACGAGGCCGGCAACCTGTACGTGACGGACCGGAACCGCTACACCCTCCGGCGCGTGTCGCCCACCGGCGACGTGAAGATCCTCGCCTACGGCATGTCCAACCTGGAAGGGATCGCGGTCGACACCAGTGGCAAGGCCTACGTCGGAGTGGGAGGCTCCGGGGCGATCCTCCGCCTCGAGACCGATGGGGTGACGACGGCCCCGCTCATCTCGGGCATGGCCGCCCCTGACGGGATCACCTTCCGGAACGGGAAGCTCCTCGTGGCCCACACCGGCATCGACCGCGTCAGCGAGATCGCGCTCGACGGGTCGGCCCGGACCGCCGTCAACGCGGGGCTCGATCTCCCGGGCGGCGTCGAGGCCAGCGACGATGGCAACACCTTCTATGCCGGGCGCCTCAATTACACTGACTCCTGGTGGTATCTGCCGGGAGGTCGGGACGTCTGGAGCCATGTGGGGCTGAGCATCGTGACGGGCGGGACGTCCACCTGGAGCCGTCCGCTCGTCTGGGGCACCTCCGACTGGAGCGGTTTCGGTCAGGGGATCCAGGTGCTCTCGACCAGCCCGCGGCGCGTGCTCGTGACGGACAGTTCCCGCCGGTTCCTCCTCCAGCTCCGGCAGACGGCCAGCTCGGGGAACGCCTACGAGGTCCGGAACGTCACGCCCCTGTTCTCGGGGACGCGAGGCTTTCCGAACGACGTGTACGACGTCGTGTACGATGGCTCGCGCTACGCCTACGTCTCGTGCGCCGACCGCAACCTCTACCGGATCGACACCCAGAACCTTCCCCCTGCGTCTCCGGAGGCCATCACCTGTCCGGGGGTACCGACGGGCCTCGGGTTCATGAGCGGCGTGCTCTATGCGGTCGACTCGACGAGCAACACCCTGCGGCGGGTAAGTGCGCCCGCGACGGCGTCGGCGACCGACGTCTGGAGCCTGCAGCCCTCCGGAGCAGGATCGTTGCGGCACATCACGACGACGGGCGGAAACCTGTACGTGACGGATGCGGGACGCAACTCCATCTGGAAGATCGCCCCGTCTGCCGGAACCTCCACCGAGCACGTCACGGGTCTGAACGGCTCTCCGAGCCGGGTGCGCGCCTATCCGGACGGGTCGCTGGTCGTGCGGTGCGGGGATGGTGTCTATTACCGGATCTCGACCGCCACGCCTCCGGGTGTCTCGCAGCAGTGGTCGACCATCGGGTGCACGAGCTGTTCCATCCTGGAATTCGACATCCAGGCGGACGGGAACGTGGCCTGGTTGCAACCCCGCCAGCAGATCTTCGACACGGCCTTCGGCCTGATGAACACCCGGGAACTGGCCCGTGACCCCGCCGGCCCGGGTAACCACAACTGGCTCTACGTCGCCGCCACGCACGGCGTGTGGGGGCGCGACCTGGACAACCCCGATATCGAGCTGAGCGTGACGAACGTCGGACGCCCCTCGGGGCTGGCCGTGCATCCCACCACGCACCTTCTCTATGCTCTGGACACCGGCGGCATCCTGCGGGAAATCGACCCGGTGACGGGTGCCGTGACCAACCGGGCCACGCTGCCAGGCGGATCCGGATGGGGACTTGACCTCCATGCCGCCAGCGGGACGTTCTTCGCGACGAACCCGTCGAGCAACCTCGTCTTCACCATCCGTGCCTCGGACTGGACCGTCTCGCAGCACGTCGCCGGCCTCTGGCAACCGGCGTTCTAGGAGGCTTCATGACGCTTGCTCGTTCGCCCCGGAAAGACCCCGGAGCACGACCGCTTCATCGGTCAGCCTTCCTGAAATGGCTGGCGCTCGGACTGGTGGTGTGGCTCGCAGGGTGTCCCGAGGAAGTCTCCGAGGAGATCCTCGACGAGGCCACTCCGAGACCGAGAAGCTCTGCCCTCACGGGAGCGGTGACGGGAGGATCCCCCCGCCCCTCCGGTTCGCCGACCGCGTCCGGTTCCCCCACGACCTCTCCTTCTCCTGGGGACGGTTCGTCCCCCGCCGCGGGCAGCTCCGGGGCTCCCTCGGACGGCGCCTCACCGGTCGTCCTCAAGACTCCGCCACCGGGAGGATCCGGCGCCGGTGGGGGTATCTCGGGAGACCTACCGACGCCGACACCGACCATCCCGACCGCCACCGCCACCCCCACGCCGACTCCCGAACCGACGCTGGCCCCCATCGTCAAACCCGTCGACGGGGGCAGCACGCTGCCCTCCGCGAGCCCCCTGCCCGTGCCCTCGACCCCCGTCGGGGGGAGCTTCTGAGAAGGAAAATCCGCCCTTGACCCCGCATGCAGACCCCCTGACGACCGATGATCTGGACTGGCTCGCCCCCGCCGTCGTGGACGCCCTTCGCCCGACCTTCGAGGCCTGGCTCGCGGAAGCCGTGGCCTTCCCCACCGTGAGCCTCGACGCCTCGGCGGGGCCCGAGATGGAGGGAATGGCACGCTGGGCTGCCGAGCGCCTGCGCGCGGAAGGGGCGGAGGCCGAGGTCTTCGAGACCGCAGGCTGGCCCGTCGTGGTCGGCACGTTCCGGCACCCTCGTGCCACCCGGACCGTCACGCTGTACCACCACCTGGACGTCCAGCCTGCGAACGAACCGGAATGGCGCAGCGATCCGTTCCGGATGACGATCGAACCCGGCGGGGTTTACCGGGGACGCGGGACGACGGACGACAAGGGTCCTGCCCTGGCCGCCTTGCTCGCCGTGCGCCTCCTGAAAGCGGCCGACCTCCCCCTGAACATCCGGTTCGTCTGGGAACTCGAGGAGGAGATCGGCAGCCCGAATTTCGAGGCGTTTCTGGCCGAGCAGCGCGAACGGCTCGCGACCGACTCGGTCCTCGTCTCCGACACGGTCTGGCTCTCGGCCGGAAAACCCGCCGCTCCCGTGGGCCTGCGCGGCATGCTGGGCGTGCGGCTCCTGCTCGAGACGGGCACCCGGGATGCCCACTCCGGACTCGTGGGCGGAGTGGCCCGGAATCCGCTGGGTGAACTCTGCCAGCTGATCTCCGAGATCTACGATGCCCGTACGGGGCAGATCCGGATCCCGGGATTCCATGATGAGGTCCGTCCCCTGGACGACGAGCAGCGGGATCAGTTCGTGGCCTCGGGATTCGATGCCGGGCGCTTCCAGGTGGCACATGGGCTGACGTGCCTGCGCACGCATGACCCCCGCGAAATGACGGAACGGCTCTGGGCACGCCCGACCTTCGAGGTGCATGGCCTCGTGGGTGGGTACATGGGCCCCGGCCTGAAGGCGATCGTCCCGCCCCGGGCCGAAGCCAAGGTCAGCATGCGGCTGGTGCCCGACCAGCACCCCGAGACGATCTTCGAGCGTCTCCGGGCCTTCGTGGCAGAGCGGGCCCCCGACGTGCGAGTCGAGGCCGGAGGCATGCTCGAACCGTTCCTGGACGAGCCGTCCGAGGATCTCGCCGGTGCCCTCCGCGTGGCCATGCGCTTCGGATTCGGGGCTGATCCGGCCTGGGTGCGCGAGGGGGCCTCGATCGGGGCCGTGGTCCAGATGCAGCGTCAGCTCGGGTGTCCGATCCTGTTCCTGGGCCTGTCGCTTCCCGAGCACGGCTACCACGCGCCGAACGAATGCTTCGACTGGCACATGGCCTCGGGGGGCATCCGGGCCCTCGGACGCTACCTGGTGGCACTCGCCGGCCCCCGGGCCTGACCCCTGGCCCGGCCGGGATCAGGGCTCCTGTGCCAGGCGCACGACGTGCTCGCCACGGTCCCAGTGCTGGCGATACCGCCGGATCCAGCCGACGACGATCTCGCTCTCGATCGTGCGGGACGCGTGGCCTGGATCCCGGATCGGAAAGGGTCCCTCTTCCGAGATGCGCCCCAGCAGCTCCTCGGAAAAGACCTCGAGACAGCGCCCGGGAGAGGGCAACTCCTCCGGTTCCAGCTGCTCGAGGCCCGGCAGTTCGGGAATGAAGGCCCCGATGTGGATCCCGTAGGCGACCCGGAGGACCTCGGCGATCTCCCAGGTGAGCTGGTCGGCCTCGTAGGAAATGCCCCCGTCGGCCGGACGGAAGCCGGCCGGAGTGACCTCTCCCCGGCTGAAATGGACGAGCGTGTGCATGGCGGCAGACAAGGGCACCTCCCGGACGACCTCGAGAACACGATGTCCCCTCATTGTAGCCCGGGGGACCGCCACCACGTCAGAACTGGAGCTGGCTCGAGAGGGCGTACATCGCGCCCCGGGCGGCACCGAACATGCCGTCCTGAGCCACCACCGCGGCATCGAGACGCCAGAAGGGCACGTCGAGGCCAAAACCGGCCGAGAACCAGGTCGGCTGCTCGCCACCGGCGCCATACCCGACTCGCAGGGGCAGGAATGAAAAAGGCTTGAGCTCCAGCCCCGCCCGCAGGCGCGGTACGGGGGAAGCTCCGAAGCCCCGCCCCTGGCCGACCTCCGCGTCGGCGAACACGCTGAAGGGCAACCAGCGGATGGGGCCCGTCCAGGCCAGGCCGACCCCGTACACGAGGGGCAAGGTCTCGGTGAGATCCTGGCCATCGAGACCCTGGGTCGTCTCGGACACGAAACGACCGGGGTTCTGCAACTCGCCCAGGTTGCTGGTGAACTGGCCGTTCTCGAAGGTGAAGGGCTGCGTCGCGGGAATCTGGAAAGCGACCAGGCGATCCTGGACCTTCGACCAGGTCATGGAACCGAAATTCGAGACGTGGGTCGTCAGGCGCAGATCGTCTCGCAGGTCGAAGGCCAGCTGGGTATCGAGGGCCCACCCCTGCCCCCCGTTGCCCGCGACCTGCCAGCGGGCCCGGGCGTCTCCCGACACGGTGCCGTCGTCGGCCAGCGAGACCAGACTGCCACGCGCCTCGCTGACGCGTCCCATCCACAGACCGCGCAGATACCGTCCGGTGAGCCCGAGCGACGCGTTGCGAAAGAGGCTGAGGGGCACGGGAAGGGCCACGGAGAGACCTGCATCGGCATAGGCCTCGGCGCGAGCCCCCTGCAAGGTGTCGACGCGGAGCGAGGGCGTGAGTTCGTTCCCTCCGAGCAACAGGGCGACCAGGTCTCGCGGGATCGCGAGACCGTAGGTATCCGCATGGCCCCGGACGAAGACGCCGGATCGCAGGGCCGGCAGGGCGAGCGCCGACGAGAGCCCCCCCTGAACCTGGAGTCCCAGCCCCGAGGCGGGCAGACTCGAGAGCAGGGACGCGATGTCCGCATCCGAGAGCGCCTGCCCACCGAGCAGCGAGTCGATGCCCTTGAACCCGAGAAAGTCGTTCCCCACGCCGGCGGAGACGGCTGCCGGAAAGGACAGGAGCACCCCGTGAGGGGCCTCGAACCCCAGCAACGCAGGAGCAGCCCAGACCGTGCTCGCGGAATCACTCACGGCCTGACGTGCGCCGCCAAGGGCCATCGAACGGGCGTCCTGGACGCCCGCGAGGGCCGTACCGGGCGCCCCCAGAATGGCGCAGGCCCCGACGGCTGCGAGAAGGCTCCGGCAGGCTCGGGATCGGATCGGGTGCTGAGACATGACGAGGACCTCTCGAGACGGAACCCTGATGGACCTCTTCGTACCCGTGCTCGAATCTTTCCACTCAGGTGTGATTTGAAGACGTCCGGTGGTACACAGGCCACAGATCCGGACCCCGGTTAGATGCCTCCATGGCGTTCCGACGCACCTCGCATCGGAGTCGAGAAGGTGAATGCATGATCCGTCGCAACTTCCTCCCGCAGCTCCTGGCCCTGTCTCTGGGGGCACTCGGGACCGCCGCCTGGGCCGCCGTACCGCCCCCTCCCGGGGCACCGGACCAGCGTCCGGATGTGCTGGTGGCAGGCGCCAGCATGACGGAACTCGGCTACGAGCGGATGCTCGAGGACAGCATCCGGCAAAGCCTCGCCGCCTTTCTCGGGCCCGAACCGTTCATGCTGACGGTGCGGGTCGGCCTGCGATATCCGTTGCCGCCCGCAGCAGCGGCTCCCGCCATCCAGGATGACCCCGATGCCTGGCTCGACGAGGCGGAAGAACCGCCGCCCCTGCCGGGTCTGCCGGGCCTCCGTGCCCAGGAGCCGCCGCGTCTCCCGCGCCGCCCGCGTGCGGCCGCAGCAACCGCACCGGCACAGTCTGGCCTCGCCATGCCGGTCGTGGAGCGCATCCGCATCGCCCTCGTCCTGCCGACCACCGTCCGGGAACAGGACGAGGACACGATCCGCAATCTGATTCATGAGAAAGCCGCGCTCGATCTGGGCCGCGGGGATGCGCTCGAGATCTCCCGGAGGGAGTTCCCGCGGGCCGCGATCGCCGCGGGGACGCCAGGTGGCACCTTCCCTGCTGCCCCCGCCCAGCCCGGCATGCTGCCTCCGGCCCCCGGTCCCGTCCCCGGTCCCGATGGCGGGCTGCCACCCTGGGCGTGGGGCTTGCTCGGCGCCCTCGGGACGGCCACCGTCGGGATGGGCATGGCGCTCCTGAGCCGGCGTGACACCCCCTACCCCGCTGCCCAGAACCCGGCGCTGGCCCCCCAGGCCCAGGCCCCTGCAGCCCTCGAGGCCAGGGTTCCGCAGATGGCCCTGGTCCCGCAGGCCGTTGCCCCGCGCGAAACGCAGGACTGGGCCGGGCGCCAGGAGCTGATGGTCCTCCTGCTCGAGCATCCGGACCTGGGCGAGAAGCATCTGGTTCGCCTGATGGGCTCCGAGGGCGGCATGTCCCGGGCCGCCGCCCTGGTCCGAGGCATCGGCCTCCCGGTCGCACGCCGGCTGTTCACGGGCGTCCCCGCCTCCGACTGGACGGCCCTCGAACTCGCGGGCATCGACCAGCGCCACGGCGAGTCCCCGGACGTGCGCGAGGTGCTCGATGAGGCGCTGATCGCCCTCATGCGGGAGCGGAGCGAGCGTCGCTCGGTGGACCGGACATCGCCCTTCGCCTTCCTCGCGACGCTCGACGACTCGCAGTTGCAGTACATCCTCGAGGATGAAGGACCGCGCGTCCAGGCGCTGGTGCTGTCGCAACTCGCCCCCGAGCGTGCCGTGGGCATCCTGCGCCTGCGGAGTGTCGGAGAGCAGGGGGCGATCGCCGCGGCGATGGGCGAATTGCACCTGCTGCCCAAGGCCTCGTTCCTCGACCTGGCGCATCACCTGTCCGAGAAGGCTGCCCTGGCTCCGAAGCTGGAGTCGGCCCTCACGGACGGCCTGGGGCTCCTGGTCAACCTCCTGGACCACAGCGATCGGGCCACGGAACAGGGAATCCTCAGCGGGCTGTCGAGCCAGAACCCCAGGCTGCTGGCCGAGGTCCGCGAGCTGTACCTCACCTTCGACGACCTGGCGCGGGTCCCGCGGGAAGTGCTCAAGGATGCCCTGCGCGAGGTCGACAAGCAGCACCTCGCCGAGGCCCTGCGCGAGGCGCCCACGTCGGTGCAGGAAGCCGTCAAGGACGGCCTGACGGAGCGTGCCCGTCGCATCGTCGAGGAGACCCTGGCCGTCCCGCCCGCCCCGACCACCGACGGGGCCGAGATCGAGGGCATCCGGCGCGACCTCGTCCAGCGCGTGCGCAAGTTGCTCTCGCTCGGCCGATTCTCGATGCAGGACCTCGCCCCGGTCGCGGAGGATTTCCGATGAGCCGTTCGCGACCTCTGGCCCTGGCCTGCACCCTGGGCCTCGTCGGGCTGCTCACGAGCCGCCCGGAGGCGATCGCCGCCCCCGAGCCCGCCGCTTCCGCGAACCTCCCCGAGTCGCCGAAGGGAAGCACGGCCGGGAAGAGATCCGGCGAGCGCAAACCGACCGTGCGGATCATCGGGAACGGCGTGGAGATGGACCTGCCTCTCGACTGGGACGAGTCCTTCTCGATCCAGGTCCCGACCACCCAGCTCGAGGCCCCCGAGATGACGGCCACACCGGGGTCCAGTCCGGCCCGGGGCGAGCGCGTCCAGGACGACTCGCTGCTCCTGTCGCCCCCCTCTGCGACACCGACCCCGAGCGTGACGGTCACGCCGGAGCCGGTCGCCTCGAACACACCGCCGGCGGAACCTTCACCGCTTCCCGTGGCAGAGGCCACGCGCTCACCGGCACCGTCCCCTGTCCCGACTCCCTCACCGGCAACCGAGCCAAGTCCTTCGGCCGCGGCGACTCCTGCCCCCACCCCGGAAGCGAGCCTGTCGGCCACTCCGACACCGGAACCCGCACCGGAAGCGAGTCCGTCGGCCACTCCGACCCCGGAGCCCGCACCGGTGGCAAGCCCGTCGGCACCCGCCGGTCCTGGACTGCCCTCGCCCGAGCCCGCACCGGAACTCCTCGACCGGGTCCCGTCGCCTGCCCCGACCCTCCAGCCGGCACCGAAGCCCCGGGCGACCCCCGTGGCGGTCGATCCGATCGAGGCGTTGCGACGCAAGGCCCGGATCCTCGCCGCAGATGGTCGCTACCGGGACGCGCTCGACCTGCTCGACGAGGCCCTGATGGACCACGACGAGGATCCGCGTCTACACGCCCAGCGTGGCTCCGTCCTGTACGTGATGGGCGACGTCGCCGGCGCCAGGAAGGCCTGGCTGAGGGCGCTCGCCCGGGATCCGGGCAACCAGGAGGTCCGGGAATTCCTGGGCTGGCTGGATCGCCGTGACCGTTCACCGCTCAAGAGACGTTAGGGGACCCCGATGAAGCCTCCCAACCTGGCGCGCCTCGCCATCGCCCTCGCGGTCGCCACGCTGGCGCCCGGCCTGGCCCGACCTGCCCTGGCCGAACAGCCCGGCCGCCTCGACGAGATCCTGGCCGATCCGCAAGCGATCCTGAACGTCATCCCGGCCCTGCCGCTCGACCTCTCGCGCGTCGACCCCGCGGTGGTGCGGGTCTTCCTGTACAACGAGCGGAAGCGCGGGGAGACCGATCCCCTCAACGGTCTCATCGAGAACCGCCTGAGCGAGGAATTGCTGGCCCTGCGCCGCTTCAAGCTGATCGAGGCCCGTGAGGCCAAGACCATCCGCGTGGAGCGTCAGGGCGGAGCCATCTCGATCTCGAATACCCTCGACTCCCTCGAACGGCTCCGGACGATGGGGGAGAGCCTCGGCGCCGATGCCGCCTTCATGTTCGCTCCGCAGATCCAGGACCGCATGGTGATCGTCGGCGCCAAGCTGGTGCGATGCAAAGACGGCGAGATCCTCTGGACGGAGCGCTTCGCCTACAACTTCGATCTCAGCCGCGCCGAGAAGGATGCCAAGACGCGTCAGGAAGAGAACCTCCGCCAGGAAACCGAGCGCCAGCAACGGGATGCCGAGAAGCGGACGCGGGACAACGGCCTCTACCTCTACACGGGCGTCAACGGGTTCACGACGAAGCGCGCCAGCACGGAGGCAGGCGGTGCGTCCCTGCAAAGCACCTCGGGGCTGACGCTCGGTCTGATGGGCCTGCGCAACTGGAGCTTCAACCCCAACGCGGCCTTCGGGCTGGACGTCCAGTTCGCCCAGCAGGGTGGCGTGATCGGGGGAACCTCGCTCCCGAGCGTGACCTTCTCACCGCTGCTCTTCTTCCGGCTCGACCCCATCTTCACCGAGAACCGCAACGAGGGCTTCCTGAACCTCTATGCAGGTCCCGGTGAGACGCTCTTCTTCGAGAAGGAACTGGCCTACTCGTTCTCGGCCAAGGCCGGTTTCCTCATCCGGTTCCAGCCCGAGATGTTCCTGGACATCGGGGCCACCTACATCCCCACGCGCACCGTCAAGTTTGCCACCTCGACGGGCCTGGCGGCCGAGACCGCCGGGTGGGGTGGCCTCACGTACCACGCCTCGGTGGGTCTGGCGTTCAAGTAGGAGGATCCATTGAGCAAGAAGTCCGCGATCCCGATGGTCTCATTCTCGACCCTGGCCGGCATGGTGTCAGGCTTCGGGCTCTGCATCTGGGCCGTCTTCGCGAGCACCAAGGAATTCCACATCTTCTTCCACCTCGAGAGCTTCGCGATCGTCATCGGGGGAACGCTGGCCACGACGCTCGTGGGCTACCGCACGCGGTACGTCCTGAAGGCGCTGGGCGGGATCGGAAAGATCTTCGTTCAGCAGCCCATCGGTCCCCAGACGCTCCAGCAGGACATCGGCATGCTGGTGGAGTGGGCCAGCCTCGCCCAGAGGAGTCTCACGGCCGTCGAGGACGACCTGGCGAAGCGCGAGCCCGATCCGTTCCTGAAGTATGCCCTCGAACTGCTGCTCAACGGCTACAAGGAGCACGATCTGCGCCTGTTCCTGGGCGACATGATCGAATCGACCTACAACCGCCAGATGGTGCCGGCCAACATCCTCAACCAGATGGGCGGCCACGGGCCGGCGTTCGGGATGATCGGGACGCTCGTGGGGCTGGTCATCATGCTGAGCAACATGGGCTCGGACCCCTCGGCGATCGGCCCCGCGATGGCCATGTCGATGCTCGCGACGCTCTACGGCGTCCTGTTCGCCCGCCTGCTCTTCATGCCGGCGGCCAGCAAGACCCAGCAGGTGCTCGAGATCGAGAAGTTCCGGCGCTACATGCAGCTCGAGGGTATCGTGCTCATCGCCGAGCGGAAGATTCCCTCCTACGTGCAGGACCGGCTCAACGCCCTGGTGGATCCCGCCTATCGCTACGAGCGCCCGTCGGCGGCAGCGGCTGCCGCCGCCAAGCCCGCTGTGCGGGCCTAGGCGGTCACCATGGCCAATCCCATCGGTCAGAACCGCAGCCCCTTCGGTAAATCGCACGGCGGCGGAGGCCACGCGCTCAAGGAAGACGAGCAGTGGCTCCTCACCTACGCGGACACCATCACCAACCTGATGGCCCTGTTCATCCTGATCATCTCGATCTCGACGGTCAACCAGTCTGCTTACGAGCAGGTCCAGTCGAAGATGTCCAAGCAGTTCAAGGGTGAGGAGACGGCCAAGCCCGTCGAGCAGATCGCCGAGAAGCTCGAGGAGATCGTCTCGGAAAAGAACCTCGAGAAGGAGGTCTCGGTCAAGCAGGACAAGCAGGGAGTCGTCATCGAGTTCGCCTCCCAGGCCGTGTTCGAGACCGGCAAGGCCGACCTCCAGACGGGCATCCTGTCGACCTTCCAGGCCTTCGCCCGCGAACTGAAGGCTCCCGATTACCGGGGATACACCATCGAGATCGAGGGCCACACCGACGACTCGCCCATCCATACGCTCGAGTTTCCCTCGAACTGGGAGCTGTCCACGCGCCGGGCGACGAACGTCGTGCGCTTCCTGATCGATCAGGACGTCGAGAAGACGCGCCTCAAGGCCGCGGGCTACGCGGACCTGTTCCCGGTGGTGCCCAACCGGGACGCGGCGGGCAAGGCGATCGCCGCCAACCAGGCCCGCAACCGCCGCATCGTCATGCGTCTGGTCCCGGGACTGGCCTCCGCCCCCCGGAAGGGATGAGTCTTGCACCGTCCCACCGACGCCGAACTGCTGCACGATGAGCCGGAAGACAAGGAAATCTGGCTCATCACGTACGCCGACATGGTCACGCTGCTGCTGGCGATCTTCATCATCCTCGCCAGCATCTCCGAGATCGACCCGGTCAAGCTCGAACAGATCACCGACCAGCTCCGCAAGGGAGCCGGGGCCACCGAGGAGCGGCGCAAGCCGCTCGACGAGGTCCTGGCCAAGTTACGGCAGATCGCGCGCGAGAACCATTTCGAGAACCAGCTCGACATCGCGACCGACCACCGGGGGATCAAGCTGGAGTTCAGTTCGAGCGTCTTCTTCGAGCAGGGAGATGGCGAGTTGCAACCCGGAGCCACGCCCATCCTCGAGAAGGTGGCGATCGCCCTGAAGGCGATCTCGCATGATGGTTACCGTCTGTTCGTGGAAGGGCACACCGACGACGTGCCCATCTCGGGGGCACGCTACGCCTCCAACTGGGAACTCTCGACGGCCCGCGCGACGAACGTCGTGCGGTTCTTCCTCGCCCGTGGCATCGATCCGGCCGTGCTCGCGGCCTCCGGGTTCGCGGACACTCTGCCTCGCGTGCCGAACCGCACGCCGACCGGACAGGCGCTCCCGGACAACCAGTCACGTAACCGGCGCGTCGTGATCAAGGTCTACCGATGAAAAGGCCCCCCGCTCCATGACCATCCTCGGCTTCCTCGTCGCCCTCATCCTGTTCGTCTTCGCGATCTTTCGCGAGGGTCAGGACTGGCTGGCCTTCCTCAATCCCCAGGCGCTCGCGATCGTGGTCGGCGGCTCGATCTCCGCAGGGCTGGTCGCCTACCGCTGGCCCGAGGTCCGGCAGGTGCTCACGGGCATGTGGGTCATCTTCCGGATGCCCATCGACGAGCACGCGAAGTACATCGCCCTCTTCACGTCCTGGGCCGAGGAGATCCGGGTGAAGGGTCTCTCGGCGATCGAGGGCGACGTCGAGATGCTCCCTCCC
>JBIIHZ010000102.1:0-6556 GCA_044235265.1 Candidatus Sericytochromatia bacterium | reverse complement strand
CGGGGGGCCACCGTGTCCCTCATCGACCTCGCGACCGGGAACACGGTGGCCAGTTCGATCTCGGATGCTTCCGGTCAGTTCGTCCTCACGTTCCAGGACTTCTCCCCGCAGGCCGGTGCCGGCTACATCCTGGAGGCGGTGAAGGGCCTCTCCCTGGGCGCTTCGCCCAACCACCCGGGTCTGCCGGCCGTCCGTGTCAGGACGGTGCTGGTCTGGAACGGGGGCTGGCAGAGCTTCACGAACACGACCGTGGGGGTCGGCATCACGATCAGCCCGGCCACCACCGCCCTGGCGATCGCCGCCGACCTGAGACGCGCAGCTGGCGCTACCATACAGGCGGGTAACCTCGTGGGCAAGCTCTCGGGTTCGACCTTCACCGCTGCCGGCACGGGGCTCACCGTCGCCGGAGACTTCGACCCCGCGCTGACCCTCGTGACCTCGGCCCTGTCGCTCGACCAGGATCCCGTCGCGACGGTGAGCCGGGATGCCACCTCGGGACAGTACCGACTCACGACGGTGGTGCCGAAGGTGACGGGGCTGAACCCCAGTCCGGCGGTACCCGGCAGCAACCTCGTGATCACGGGTGCAGGCTTCGACGCGAACGCCGGCCGGACCCAGGTCTGGTTCGGCTCCACGCCTGCGGCCACGTGGAGCCTGTCGACTGACGGCTCGACCCTCACGGTTCCGGTGCCCGCGACGGCCATCTCGGGCCCCCTCGTCCTGCGGCAGCCCGGGAACACCGAGCAGGTGCTGGACCCGTTCCTGTTCGTGAAGGGGACGGTCGCGACGTTCTCCGGTGATGGCACGGCCGAGACGATCGACGGACCGCGCGGTCGGGGGAAACCAGGTTGCCTGGTGGGCGCAGCCGTCGATCCGTCCGGCTACTTCGTGATCGCGACCTACCTGGATGGCTACATCCGCACGATGGACCGCTTCGGTTACCTGAAGACCCTGGCCGGTAACGGGACGCAGGGTTTTGCGGAGGGAAGCGGCTCGCAGGTGGCGTTCGCCCAGCCTTACGGGGTTCTGCCGATGCCCGATGGCAGCATCCTCGTGGCGGACTATGGCAACCACCGGATCCGCCGCGTGCAGCGAAACGGCGCCGTCACGACCTTCGTGGGCACGGGCAGCAACGCGAACACCGATGGCACCGGTACGGCGGCCAGCATCGCGCTGCCCGTCGGGCTGGCGCGGGACGCGGCGGGCAACGTCTACACGTGCTCCTGGAACGGCAAGACGATCCGCAAGATCACGCCGGGAGGCACGATCTCGACCTTCCTGTCGGGAATCGACGGCTACCAGTTCCCGATCGACGGGACCGGAAACATGTACATCGGGAGCCCGTACACCCGGCAGATTCACCGCGTGAACCTCAGCAACGGCAGCATCTCGGCGATCGCCGGGACCGGTGCGAGCGGGGTGACGGACGGTCCGGCCGCCTCGGCGACCTTCAACGAACCCGTGGGCATGGCGATCGCCCCCAACGGAGACCTCTACATCTCGGACTACTGGCAGTACCGGATCCGCAAGCTCTCCGGGGGAGTCGTCAGCACCGTCATCGGAGCCTCGGGAGTCGCGGGAAACACGGACGGCCCGGCCGGGAGCGCCACCGTCTGGAACGTCCACGAGATGGCCTTCGATCCCACGGGGAAAGCCCTGTTCCTTTTCCAGGCTTACGGAAACGCAATCCGGGTATATGTGCCCTGAGGGAGGCACGCACCCATGCGCAGAATCTGGATCGGGATCCTCGTGACCACCATGCTCCTCTCGAGCCTGCCGGCCGAGGCCCGCGCGGGTCGATCGCGTAGCTGGAGCTCGTTCGGTGGCAGCCACTCCAGCGCGAGGCTGGGGAGCGGCTGGGGTGGCGCGAGTTATAGCTCGTCCCGTCCCTACTCGGGCATCCTCCGCTCCCCTTACCGGACCTACCGGCGCCGCAGCAACGGCTTCGGCCGTTCCCTCGCCCGTGCGGCCGTCCAGGGGGCGGCTGCCGGAGCTGCGGCCGGCCTGGTGGGCGGGGTCGTGAGCGGTGCGGTGGCCGGTGCCGTCCACGGTCCGCGGCACCACGGGGGCCACGCGCCCGGGTACGGATACGGGAACGGGTACGGTCATGGAACCGGCTACGGAAGCGGGGACCCCGGCCATCCTCCAGGCGGCTACCCGGAACCTGGCATGGTTCCTGTCGGCTCGACGCCTTACGGTCAACCGTATGCCCCTCCTCCCCGGTCGGACGGGTTCCTGAACTTCCTGCTGGGCCTGATCGTGGCGGCGGGACTGTTCTGGTTCATGGGCCGCTCGCGAAATCGCTATTCCTGACTTCCCGGAACCCCGCGCTCCCACGAGAGGAATCACTGCGCCCCATGCACAAGGATGTTTTGCTTGCCATCGTCAGTTCGTTCGGCTGGACCCTGCTGGGGGTGCTGGTGCTCTTCGTCGGCACGCTCCTCTGGGACCGGCTCGATCCGGTCGACTATCGGGCCGAGATCGCGAAGGGCAACGTGGCCGCCGCCATCAAGTTCGCGGCCGTCATCCTGAGCCTGGCGGCGATCGTCGTCGCCGTCCTGACGACCTGATCAGCCCTTCCGCGAACCGGGCGAGCATGCTGCGTGATATTTGTCGCTCGATCGGGTATGAGGGCGTTTGTTCCACACGCTGGACCACGACCGTCGGTCCCTGGAGAGTGAGTTCCCTGATGAATTTTGCCGTTTCTCTGGCCACCTTGCTGGCCATCGCTGCCGTGGCAGCGCCCTCGGCCCTGGCCGGTCCCGATTTCAAGGCCAAGGGGGCCCAGGTCTACACGGCCAATTGCGCCGCCTGCCACCAGGCCACGGGGCAGGGCGTGCCCGGAGTGTTTCCGCCGCTCGTCGGTTCGGAATACACCAACAAGAACCCCAAGGAGCACATCAAGATCGTGCTCAAAGGCCTGCAGGGACCGATCAAGGTTGCCGGTAAGCCCTACAACGGGGTGATGCCCGCCTTCGCCCACCTCTCGGACGAGGACATCGCCGCTGTCGTGACCTACGAGCGCGTGTCGTGGGGCAACCGCGGCGGTGCGGTGAAGCCAGCGGACGTCAAGGCTCTTCGCTGAAAACGGGTACGCCGGCCCCCACGCCGGCGTCATCGCTCTCCCCCTGAGCCGCCCCGGAATGGGGCGGCTTTTCGACTTCGGCGGGGGACTGTGTCTGGCCCGGCAGATGCACCCCGAGAACCTCGAAGGTTCGGGCGTCGAAAACCACCTCCTCGAACGACCCGTCGGTTTCCTCGAGTGTCCGAGCCACCGCGAGGGGTGAACGGTCCGGTCTGGCGAACCAGTCGACCCGGAACCCGTGTCCTTGCAGTCCAGCCACGGTCCTGGTGACCGAGGTCGAGGTCTTGGGTGACCCCTGCGCTTTATCCGAAGTTCCCGGCTGCACGACTGACAAGGGCCACGGAAACTTCGGGAACGCAGGACCTTGGTCGAATGTCGGATCGAACTCGAATTTCGGAATCACTCCCGCAGAAACGAATGCGAGAGGCTGCCGGTCGAGCCGCGATCGCTCGCGTTTCCAGGCCTCCAGGACGGGCGTCACGGAAAGGCTGGCCTCCAGGCCCGGTGCCAGCGACGGTCCGATGCCCCCGTACTCGACAGGCTCGACCTGCCAGAGACGCAGTTCCTTGGCCACCCACTCGACGACCATCAGGCGGGTTCCTGGCGCCTCGGTGGCCACCAGCATCACGTGCTCGATGGCGCTCCCATCCGGAGTACTCTGGACGCCAAAACGAGACAGGAGGGGGACCTTGAACGTCTCCGCGGCCACCTGACGCCCGAACATGAGGAGCTGTTCAGGGGTGGCGAACGCGACGGACCTGGTGACGACCCGGAACGTCGGCGCCGGCCTTTTCGAATCCACAAGCCCATGAGGCCCAGACTTCAGGTCCGACACGGGGATATCCGGACCGGCAACTGGCTTCAGAGGGGCCCCAGGCTGCACGGGAGCCACTGTCCGCAGAGGGGCCACCGTTTTCAGATCGCTGGCGTACGCTTGCACCTCTTCTGAACTCAGCAGGGGCGCAACCGTCTTGAGCGAGGCCTCGTTCACCGGTCTGGCGACCTCGTCTCGCACGAGGGGGGCGACCGTCCTGAGTGATGCTTCCGGCAAGCTGGCTGGATCCCTGGTGAGCAGTTGCAGGCTCGTTCCGGTCGCGGAGCAGGCGGAAAGGCAACAGACGAACGCAGCAAGGGCAAGGCGGGACCGGGGCATTTCCATCATCCGAACCTCTTCACCACCTGAGACAGCCAGCAGCGTGTACAGGCCGGCGATCCGCAGGGTCGCGCGGGCCAGGCGGTCATGCATGGCGCGCCCTCAAGGCCTTCCTGAGTTGCTCATACCCGCAGGCAGGGGATCCCGACGACGACCGAGGAGAAAATCGTGACGTTTACACCGTGATCTCACGACATTTGCATCGGATCGCAGGGATCCGGGCCGGGTAGATCATGTTCAGGGAAGCGTTCCCGGAAGTTCTCAAGGAAAGGTCGAACGCCATGAGCCGCGACATCCAGGTGCACACCCCAGCACTCACGGGCAAGCTGCTTGGTCTTTATGAAAGAGCTCGCTCGACCGAAACCAGCAAAGCCTCCACCTCGCGTCGAGGGGATCTGCGGATTCATCTCACGCTGATGCCGACCGAGGAGCACGGCCTGCTCATCGAGTACTGGGAACTCGAGCGGGTCAAGGGGAACCTGACCCAGGAGGACCTGGAAACCTTTCTGGCGAGCCTGGCCCTCGGAGGCATGAAACCTCGCATCAGCGGTGCGCTCGGTCTCGCGACCGTGGTCGTGATCCGGGCCGGATACCTGCCCCTGATCGATGGCGGCCCGTCCTTCGATCAGGCTGAACCTGTCGCCCAGAACCGGCGCCTGGGCGTCACGAGGCGTGGCACGGGGGATCTTGCCCGCGTGAGCAGCTAGCGCCTTCCTTTGACCGGTGGTCCTCGAAAAGCCTTCAGCCCCTTGCCCGTCGGGCAAGGGGCTGACCGCATCGGGGGCCCTACGGGCGAGGCTGCGGGGGGAACGGTACGGGCGGGAAGGGATTCGGCGGGAACGGAGGCGGGGTCGGGACGGCCAATACCGTGATGATCACCTGCCGGGTCACGGACTGACCGGCCGCGTCACGAACCGTGCATGTCACGGTGTGACGGCCTGCGCGACCGAACCAGGACAGCTCGTTGCCATCGGGAAGCTGGAGGTAGCTGCCCGTGGAATCCCACTTGTAGGTGAGAGGACCGCGAGACGGATTCGAGACCTCGGCCTTCAGGCGGACGGAACCCCCATCGAACATGCGGGTCGAGGACACGATCCGGCCATCGACCGAGATGCCCTTGAACTCGAACGAGGCGGAGCGAGCCTGCACGTTACCGGAAACGGGCGTACGGCCAAGGGTCGGCGAGAGCCCGCAACCGGCCATCAGGGCCAGCAGGGCGATCCCCCCGAGACGGGCGATGGAGCGATGGGACACGGAAGACCTCCTGTCGACGCGCGAACACGTTGCCATGTTAAGTTAAAATTAAAATCAGTCAAATAACGGATAGTCAACCTGACTGTTTCCTCGAGGAGGAACCGATGTCCGCCACCACCCGCGAGGTCACCCACGTCCACACGGCCCATCGCCAGCGCGAGGGAGGCGGATTCGTCGTGCGACGTCCCTTCCCCTCGCGAGGGCTCGAATCGCTCGATCCGTTCCTGATGGTCGATGAACTCGGTCCCGTCACCTACGGGCCTGGCGAAGCCATCGGAGCCCCCGATCACCCGCATCGCGGCTTCGAGACCGTCACCTACGTCCTCCAGGGCGGCACGGTCCACGAGGATTCGGTGGGAAACTGCTCGGTGATCGGACCCGGTGGAGCCCAGTGGATGACGGCGGGTGACGGCCTCGTTCATAGCGAGATGCCGGAGACCTCGTTGCTCGAACACGGGGGCACCATGCACGGGTTCCAGATCTGGGTGAACCTGCCCGCGACGCACAAGCGCATGCGACCCCGGTACCAGGACATCGCCCCGGACGCGTTACCGACCGCGAGCACGGACGGAGGCAAGGTGCAGGTCCGCGTGCTCGCGGGGCAGGCGCTCGGGGTCGAGGCGATCGTCCGGACCGTCACCCCCATCGCCCTGCAGCACTGGACCCTGCAACCGGGCGGGGAAGTCACCACGCCCGTCTCGCCCTCGATGAACGCGGGTGTGTACGTCTTTTCCGGGAGCCTCCGGGTGGGGGACGAACGGAGAGCGATCGCCGCGGGCCAGATCGCCGTGATGGGCCCCGGGGACACGCTCCGGCTGTCCGTCGAAGACGCTGCGGAAAATCCGGCCGAAGCCCTCTTGCTGGCCGGAGAACCGATCGGAGAGCCCGTCGCCTGGTACGGTCCGTTCGTCATGAACACGTCGCAGGAGCTCGAAGAAGCGATCCGCGACTATCAGGCCGGGCGCATGGGTCGCATCGCACGCTGAAACGCGCCATTCACGGGGAACAGGTACGCAAGTCTTCCGTCGTTCGAGCGATAGAAGTGTTAAGAGTGTGTTTGCATA